>JAZLKY010000305.1:0-2082 GCA_045597885.1 Acutalibacteraceae bacterium
CTGCCGCCTCTTGACTTTGTGCCGCCAAAGAAGCACTGGCAGATGCCGCAGTCGCCGCTTCTGCCGCCGACTGCTCTGACATGTCGGCGTTTGTTGCCGATAAAGATGCCGCCGTCGCATAGGCGGATGCGGCATTGGCACGGCTATCCGCCGTCCCTGCGGAAGATGCCGCCTGTGCCGCCGATCCTGCCGCCGCCGTTGCCTGCTGTGTGGCTGATGTGGCGGCATCATTCGCTTCGTCGGCGCTGTTGGATGCCGCCGCCTCAGCCATTTGGGCACCGGCATAACTGGCAGCCGCATTTGTCGCATTGACAGATGCGGCACTCGCCGCATCGTCTGCCGCCTGCGCCCATTGCTGTGACTGGAAAGCACTACCTGCCGCCGCCTGCGCCTGTTGCATGGCAGTATCCGCACTGTTCACCGCCACCGCCGCACTGTCTGCTGCTTCGGCTGCACTGTCTGCCGCCGCCTGTGCGTTGGTCGTGGTGGCATCCAGTGTGTTCTGAATGAATGTTCGGAGCAGTCCATCCACTGCTTTGCTTGCCTCGTCACGGGCATCGAATCCGAGCCGTGCCTTGCCGGAATAGGCAATAACAGCAGAATGTCCCTGTCCGTCCGTTTCTTCTGCGACAAGCCGCAGGGTGGAGATCCCACCGTACTGTGTCCACGCCAACGGAACAGTCAGCGTAAATCGTCCCTGTGCATCTGCTGTCAAGGGTTCACTCTTGTCATATTCTCCGGCGGCATTGACACACTCGACATATACCGACGTGCCGGTGGCGGTGAACGGTGTCCCGCTCCCCGTCACGGCAAACTGTACCGTCAACACCCCGTCTTCTCCTTGGATGCCTGCCCGTTGAACGGCGGCGGGTGAAACCGGATATCCGGTTTCAGTCCCGTCCACCGTGAATGCCACTGTCTGAAAGCTCATACCGTTCCTCCTTTGATTTCTCCGGCTCTTTTCCACAGAACCGTATATCCCTGCCGCCACTGTTCGTCGGATGTGCCTGCCCTGCCGGATGGCGGGTCATCTGTCGGCATCAGCCGGTCGATCTGCTGTCGCATCCGTTGCCGACGCACCAAATCATTGACAGTATCCGCATCGTACAGATAGCCGTATTTTCCTTCACCGGTCACCGTGTCACCCCCTGCATCCGATATTTTACCGTCATGCTGTTGACCGCCATACTGCCTGTGCAGTTGAACCGCATCCCGAACAGGACCGTGCGGTGGACATTGGGGACCAGTCGCACGGGATGAACGGCGGCAGGAGAATAGGCGGTGATAGGCAACTGCCCTGCCACCGTTGCCGGATCGGCGGACTCTCCGTCCTCCGTCACATAGGTCACCGCCACTTCCGTCCCGTCTCCGCAGACCATGTCCAGATAGACCTGCTCCACCGCCTTGCGCCGGTCCACCGTTCCGAAGTGGAACATTTTTGTCTGCCCTTCTCCGCTTACCGGCAGATGGGTGATCACTGTGCCGTTAAGTTCATCCCGGTCGCCGCCGAAAGTCATGACATACTGGTTTCCATCTGTCTGGCGCACCACTGCACACACGGAATCCCGGTCGCCCACCGCCGCCGTCAGACCGCTATCGGCAACAGTATCCCATGTCCAGATGTACCACGGCAGAGATGCCTGCGGTTTTTCCTGCCGAGCATCGAGCAGGAACGCCCGCCTTCCGGCAGTCAGCATGTAATATCCCTTGTATTCCACTGCCCATGCCTGCCGCCATGCCGTCCCGTCCACCCGGACAAGTTCCCGGTGGACCGTTGATGAAATATCCAGCACGGTGGTCTCACTGTACTGATTCAGTCCGATCAGTGTCCGGACAAATCCACTGCCGTCCGCCCACACCAGTTGGTTGTTCACCAGCCGTACCGTGTCCGGGCAAGTGCATCCTACGCTGTCATGCAACGGCACGACGGGAAACCGGTCAAGATACTGGCGGATGTCCCGTATAGAACCGTTCATGACTTCCTCGTAGGTATATTCCGATCCACCGTCATAGGTAGCAGCATAGATGGCATGTTCTTTGAAGATCACCAATCTGCCGCCCTGATGTCCGAAAGCAGTGACC
>JAZLKY010000306.1:0-1534 GCA_045597885.1 Acutalibacteraceae bacterium
TCTGTCAGGTCTGTTATGGTTACGGATTGTTCACAGGCGGCCCGGGCTTGAATGGCGGATCGCATAGAGTCGGATGCCTGACGCTTCCGATGTCTTCCGGCAATACGGACCGTCAGATCCAGTTCATGATGGATCTCAATGCCACCATCCTTTGCTGTACGCCTTCCTACGCTGCCTATATCGGTGAAACGCTTGCAGAAAAAGGATATAAACCGGAAGACAACAAACTGAAAGCAGGAATCTTCGGTGCTGAACCGTGGACGGAAGAAATGCGAAGAAGCATCGAAAAAAGCCTCGGTATCAAAGCGTATGACATTTACGGGCTTTCCGAGGTGATGGGACCGGGGGTGGCTTGTGAGTGCCGTGCTCAGGCAGGGATGCACATTTGGGAGGATAATTTTATTGCCGAGATCATTGATCCGGAAACGACGGAGGTTTTGCCCTACGGCGAAGTGGGAGAACTGGTGTTCACCTCTTTGACAAAAGAGGCTTTCCCGGTGATACGGTATCGCACCAGAGATATTTGTTCTCTGATCCCGGAGCCTTGTTCCTGCGGATGCACCCATCTGCGGATGCACAAGCCGTCCGGCCGCAGTGACGACATGCTGATCATCCGGGGTGTCAATGTGTTTCCCTCCCAGATCGAGGAGGTCCTCCTGCGTGTCAGCGAGCAGGAGATCACCCCCAATTATCAGATTGTGGTGGATCGGGTGAACAACACCGATACCTTTGACATCAATGTGGAGATGAGCGAGGCGTTCTTCACGGATGACATCAAATCCATTAAGCGGCTGGAAAATACACTGGTCTCCGAATTGCGCTCCGCACTTGGTATCGGCGCCAGGGTCCACTTGGTCAATCCGAAATCTATTGTTCGCACCGACGGTAAAGCGAAGCGGGTACTTGATTTACGCAAGGATAAAATCTAAGAGAGCAGGTGAGGATCGCATGATCATTCAGCAACTGTCTATGTTCCTGGAGAACAAACCCGGACGGCTGTACGCAGCCATCGGTGTTTTGGCGGAAAACGGGATCAACATCAGCGCCCTTTCGTTGGCTGATGCGGAGGAATACGGTATTCTCCGGTTGATCGTCGACCAGCCGGAAGCAGCCAAAGAGGTGCTTACTGCTCACGGGATTGTGGTAAAAACCAACCGTGTGATCGCGGTCGCAATGGAGGATCAGCCGGGTGGGGCTGTTGCTATTCTCCGCCTGCTGTCGGAAGCGGCGATCGGGATCGAATATATGTATGCCTGTGTCAGCCGGATCGACGGGAAAGCACTGATGGTATTGCGCCCGGATGACCGGGATCGGGCAGACCGTGTTCTGCGGGATGCCGGATTTGATTCGGTCAGTCCGTCTGATATTTATCGCATCTGATCGACGGTTAGTACAGTGATCCCTTTTTGACTGTTTTGCGGTGGCTTTCCCTGTTTGCAATATCGGCATAACGGGGGATGCCGCCGCTTTTTTTCTTTAAAAAGGTGCCAGAATCACAAAAATAAACGGAATATTGCCATTTTTCTTTACTTTT
>JAZLKY010000307.1:0-10585 GCA_045597885.1 Acutalibacteraceae bacterium
CTACCCTATTTGACTGATTCTGAGAAGGGGGAATTTCAATCATGTTCAGAACATCTGCCAAAAAGGCTTTGGCGGTATTTCTGTCTGCTGTCCTGCTTGTGTCGTGTATCGCAGTCAGTGGTATCTATGTCGGCGCTTCCACCGTCGTGATCGAGAACTCGTTCACCTCGGAAGGGACAAAGACATATTTTGACACGATATACCAAGGCAAGTACAGTAACCTGGCATCTCCGTTGGATAACGCCGGCTTGCTGGGTGTCGAGTACAAGCCGACAGACGACGGTGCCAACGGTACCAAAGGTTTAGTAAAAATGTTCTTTGCCGACGGCTCCAACGGCTCCGGCGTCGGCTGTATCGGTATGCGTTTTGTCCCGGAGAGCGGCTCTTCGTACAAGGCAGTGGTCGGTACCTGCTATCGGGTATCCTTCTACTATAAGGTAGAAGCACTCCCTGCCGGTGCAACGGCGCACTTCTACATCCGCAACACTTCTATCCCGTGGGGGCAACCGCCCACAGATACCGGTGTAGCTAAAGACGGTGTCGAGATCGCCTCGATCACCGAAACCACCGGCTGGGTAAAGGCGGAGACCAGCTTTGTCGGCACGGTCGACAACGGTATCCACCTGCAGTTCCAGCCGGATGACAAGGCAAACCGTGCCGGCACCACCGTGCTCGTCGATGATGTCAAGGTTGAGATCCTTGAGGGTGACGAACTGGCACGTGTTTCGTTCGATTCCGACGGCGGTTCGATGGTCTCCACCATCTACGGCTTGCCCGGTAAGCCCATCACCTATCCTGCCGCTCCCACCCGTGACGGTTACCGTTTCGACAAGTGGGAGAAGGTTGGCGGCGGTGAAGCCCCCACCACCTTTGCGGCGGGCGAAACCAAACTGAAAGCAAAATGGATCACCGCATACGGCATCACCTTTGATTCCGCCGGCGGTTCCGTTGTCAAGACCATCTACGGTCTGCCCGGCGAGGATGTCGTTCTGCCGGCAGATCCCGTTCGTGAGGGTTACCGTTTCATGGGATGGCAGACCGTTGCCGGCGGCGCCGCTCCCACCAAGTTCACGGCAGAAAACATCACGCTGGTCGCCCAGTGGAAAGAATGCTACACCGTGACATTCAACTCCAACGGCGGCAGCAAGGTCGATCCCGTTGAGGGCTTCACCGGCGAGGACATTCCCTATCCGGCGACTGCCCCCACCCGTTCCGGCTATGATTTCAAGGGCTGGAAGCTTGGCAGCGATCCGGCTCCGACCAAATTCGGCACATCCAATATCACCGTGACAGCCCAGTGGCAGATCAAGGCGAATGCCAGCCGGATGGTGTTCAACACGATGGGCGGCACCGAGCTCGGCGAGCTGATGGGCGAGAAGGGCGACGTGATCCATGTCGCTCCTCCGACCAAAGAAGGATTCACCTTTGACGGATGGTTTGCAGACTATGACTGCACCACCCCGATCAGTGTCTTCCCGGATGTCACCGGCAATGTGACGGTGTATGCCGGCTGGACGCCCGCCACGGGTCATGTCCAGACCTATGAGACCGTTTCGGGTACCGGTCCTGCGGCTCCGTTCCTGACCTCCGGCTTTGAGTCTGCCGGTGTCAAGGCGACCGATAACGACAGCCAGTTGTCCGGCTACTATCTGAATGAGGGCGCCGGCAACAACACCTGGGCTGCCAAGGGCGCCTATGCTGAGTACAAACCGAGCTACGGCAGTGACGCACATACCGGCACCGGTGTCATGGAACTTCGTTTTACCGATGAGGACACCGGAACGAACGCCGCCGTCTTCTCCATTGCGAAGATCGAGGAACCGAAGACCTTCGCACCGCCCAAGAAGGGCACGACCTACAAGGTCAGCTTCTGGTACAAGGTGCTGGCGCTGACGGGTGAGACCACACTGGACTTCACCTATGCCAGACACAACCTGAGCAACAAGACCGATCCCAGTGGCGTAAAGGTCACTGCCGAGACGCTGATCCCCGGCAAGGTCGATCTGAATGTGTGGAAACAGGCTTCTGTTACTTTCACTACCGACCCGAACAACCAGACAGATTATATGTATCTGAGTGCCAAGGCGACTACCTCTGCCGCCCGTGCCGGTACCAAGATCCTGTTTGATGATGTGGAGGTCAGCGAGGGCGGTTATGTTTCACTGACTGCCTCCGGCACGGTAGAGGTCAACAGTTCCGCTACCAACGCCCGCAATAGCAGCAAATCCGTTAAGTTCACGGCGAAGAACAATACGAATGAGACCTCCCGTGTGGTGTATGCCGACGGTGGCGCCGATATGAAACTGGCGACCGGTCAGCGGTATATCGTCAACTGCTGGGTGATGTCTAAGGTCGATCTGCCCGCCACCGCCAATGTGGTCGCCCGTGTGTTCGACGAGACAGCCGGCACACAGTTGGCAGAGGCCCCGGTGAGCATGAACAAGAACACCTGGACCCGTCTGCAGTTCAACGTGGATGTGCCCGGTGACGGAGAGGCGCATTTCTTCTCCATCGGTTTCGCTGTCAATGCCAATACCGGTGCCAACCGGGTGATTTATATGGACGACCTGCTGATGACCGAGTTTGTCGATCCCAAGGTCGTGCAGGACTACGAGAAGTTTGAAGCCAAGACCTATTCGAATACCGCCAAGGTAGATGGCACCATCCACGGCAACGCCGGCGGCGTCACCGTTGTGGACACCTTCAACCGTACTGTCGGCGGCAACAAGGCACTGAAGCTGACCATGGCTTCCGATGCCGAGGATTCCTACGCCCGTACCGTCCTGCAGCTTGTCGGTGCCGGTGATCTGCAGGGTAACAAGGGCGATAGTTACATGATCACCTTCTATGCCTATTCCGAGACGGACCGCACCGTCACCTTTGCGCTGGGCAACAGCGAAAAGGTTGATTTGAGCGATCCCGCAACAGTCAAGAACATCATCTCGAAGTCCTCCGTTTCTACGGTCGATCTGAAGGCGGGCGAGTGGACGCTCGTTTCTATCAAAGCCCGTATGGCAGCCGTTCGCTATGTGACGCTGGGCGGCTGGTTCGAGGGTGCAAGCAACTCTAATCAGGGTGTTGTGTACATCGACGATGTGTTCAAGTATGACTACGTTGAGCCGGATATCACCAGTAGCGTGCTCTGCTTCGAGTCGACCAATCCCGGCGACAAGTTCGGTCAGGCGACCGATGCGACCGGCAACATTGTGGTCTCTCCTGAGCAGAACCGCACCAAGGGCGGTTATGTCTCCGCTAAGTTCATCAACAATGACAATGTGCCGACACATCTTGCTCAGATGACGGTCCTCAACGGTGACATGGATCCCGTTCCCGTGACCAAGGGCGAGAACTACCGGCTCACATTCCACGCTTACATTCCCACCTCGGTCAACAGCAATTTGCTCGATTACTGGATCGCCATTGTGGATGATCCCGAAGCACCCGCTATCACCGATGCCGCCGCCCTGGAAAAGGCAGTCGTCGCTCAGGGGACGATCGAGGCGACACCCGGCGCATGGAAAAAGGTCATCATCGAGATGCCCGACATCTCTGCTTCCGGTTATCTGCGCTTTGCCGCTTCGGCGGCACTGGATGAGGGCAGCATCCTGTTTGCCGATGACTTTGCCGTCAAGACATACAGGATATTTGTTCCCGATCCTAACGCAAAGGTCCAGAGCTTCGAGACCTATGATGTCGATGACAATTCGATGATCATGAAGAATGTCGGCGAAGTCTCCGAGGACTATGACCACAGCACCGGCAGTGGCAAGTCACTGCGCCTGCATACCAAGTCCTGGGCAGGTGCCGACCGTAACCAGTGGGTGCTGACCGATCCGGCGAACAACAACCAGTGGATGGAAGTCAAGGTCGGCGAAGCCTATCAGCTCAGCTTCTGGGTATATCTGCCCGAAGACGAGGGCGATTCCATGGGCTTCAACTACTGGGTGATGTCCACCGACACGCCTTCCTCCTCGCTGGTCAAGGCCGGTGCGGACAAGAATGCGGCGGAATATGACATGGGCGGTTCTACAACGAATATCGATGCCGGTGAGTGGACCGAGATCACCCAGACCATCACCATCAAGAACGGTAAGTATCTGATGTTCGGTACCTCCGACAACACCGAGATGAACGCCAAGACCACCTATTACATCGACGATGTGTCGCTGACTGTGCCACGGTTCATCCATGTCACCTACGACGCCAACGGCGGTATGGACGGTGAGACCAACGGCGCTTGGAGCAAGTCGAAGTACACCTTTGAGGTTCCTGCCGGCGGTCTGCTGAATGTGGACAAATATCAGCCCGCATACGATCCCTACAAGGATGGCTATGATCTCATCGGCTGGTTCCGTGATGCCGATTGCAGTGACAAGTTCGAGATGACAAGCGACCAAACACCCGACAAGGACTTCACCCTCTACGCCGGTTGGAAGAAGCATATCAGAACCAGACCCGCCGATCCGGAAGAAGAGAATAAAGAAGAACCTATTGAATACGAGACCATCTATGAAACCGAGCGGGTTTACACCGGTGCGGCAGATATGGAAGAGCGGTTTATCGAGGGCGGTGTCCGTCCGACGATGGAAGAATCCGATGCCGTGCAGGTCGATACGACCAAGCGTGAAAAGAAGAAGAAAGATGCCACCGATGAGGGCATCCCGGCGTGGCTGATCATTGTCATTGCCGCAGGTGCTGTGGTGGTCATCGGCGGTGGCGCTGCCCTGTTTGTGGTGCTCCGTAAGAAATCCAACAAAGCAAAGGAGGTTGACGGCTGATGAAAAAGCGTTTGATAGCTTTGGTGATGGCTCTTGCCATGGCGGTCACCCTGTTGGCTGGCTGTGGCGCAGAGACCGAAACCAAGAAGAAGAAAAAAGATAATCCCACCTCCGAAAACGTAGCGCAGTTTGCCGTCGCCATCAATCCGATTTTAGCTTACGATGACGGCACATCCGTTGTAGCATTCAATGACATCAAGAATGCGGTCAAGTCTGACCGTGAGGGCAACACGCTTGCTGCCCTGTACAATGATACCGGGTGGGAATGGTCCTACAAGCTGGATGATACCAGTTGGAAATCCCGTGCCACCTATGCACTGGATAGTTGGACCAACGGTGCCGGTGCCACCGGTAAGAAGGCAGTCGCCTATTCCTTTACTGATACCGGCAGCACCTCTTTGATGCCCTTCGCCGCCTCCAGCACACCGTTGGAGACCTACCAGGGCGATGCAGTGCCCGATTACGGCTTGATCCTCTCCGGCGTAGCCGGGGAGGAGGAAGCCCTCACCTACACGGTCGACCGTGACGGTAAACTGCGGATCCCCGCCAGTACCGTGACCGCCATTTCTTCTGTCGGCGGTGTCGAGACCGGATTCCTGGCAGAGGACGGTACGCCCCGGTTGGCATCTGTTCGTATTATGGTCAATGACCAGCAGGTGTTCAGTGGCACACTGTGCAATGCGACGGCGGCGGCTGATGGGGTGGCATTGACCTCCCTGTCATTTGACGATCTCGGTCCGATCGCTGTGACTGCCGGTGACATGGTGTTCGTCGCCGTGAAACTGGATGCTCAGGCGAATGCGGATGAAGATGTCACCGTCCCGGAGAAGGACGACTCTAAGAACTGGGCATTTGTCACCAATTCCTATCAGGTCGAGAAGGCGAAGGAGAGCAAAAACAGTGAAGTAGAACAGGTCGCCGGCGACAAGCCGTTGCCGATCATTGACAACTATTCTTTCGGCTTTACTCTGGTACGTTCACAGGAGATCGACTCCTATCTGGGCGACGGTGCGATGAGGCTTATCTCCGACACCGCACAGAAGATGGAAGAGATCCTGCAGGATGAGGTGCTTATCCGTAATGAGTACCGGGAAGAACAGGCGCTGGAGTTTGTCTTCGGTCCGATGTATGACGACAAATCCACTCCCGATGTTGTGGAGGGCCGTCCCGATTCCGTCAAGATTTATAACGAAGTGAAGAATGCCCGTGCCAACAACGCCAACGACTATATCATCCGGCGTATTGGCGGCAAGATCTATTTCGAGGCGACCACCATACGTGCTATGCAGGCGGCAATAGACTACTTCCTTGCCACCTTCGTGAGGGATGATGAGGGCGTGATCCCGGCGAACTTCGAGAAGATCAACCGCAAGCCCACCATCAACTACACGCTCAACGGCGTGAATGTGGCTTCTTATGTACTGCGGGTGGAGAAATATCCGTCCCTGGTCATGCACCGTGCGGCAGAAGCTATCCAGCAGGGCATTCTCGATGACACCGGTTATCTGCTCCCGATCAAGAATGTGACCGATGCCGAGGCAAAGAGCGGCAAGTCCTCCTACAAGTATCAGATCCAGATCGGACCGATGAACGGCAGTGTCAAGATGTACCGTATCGACAAGGACGGCAAGCGCAACACCGATTCTGCCTACCTCACCCGGTTCACCGATGCCGACACCGACACCTATATGGCTGTCGACTATGACGGATTGCTGGATGTGGATGATACCGTCTATTCCGGCAAGCTGAACGGCAACACCTTCGTTCTCAACGGCGGTACTGATTTTGCCATCAATGCCGGAGCAATGAAGTTCGTCAGCGACCTGCGCAAGACAAAGCAGCTCAAGAACGGCTATGCGATCAATGGCAAGTATGCCTACCGCACCGATCCCTATTCGCTGTATCAGGGCTATGCGCTGACACTGGCAGAGGAATTCAACTACGATCCCGAAGAGGTGGATGCCGAGGCAACCGTGCGCAAGCGTTGGTCGATCTCCAACGACACCACTACCGGTCCTACCGGTTGGGGACAGCAGCGCCGTCCCGGTGTGTACGGCGAGAACTGGTGGATCTGGAACGATGCGACCGGCAACGGCTACGCACTTGAGATCACCAAGAAAGAGTCCTATGGCTATGATGCCGGTCGTTTGATCGGTATGAATAAGTACGCCTACCGTTACGGTATCTGGGAGACCAAGTTGGTCATGGGTACCCATAACGGTGCCTGCTCCGCCGTGTGGGCTTCTTCTGCCGGACCGGATCAGCCGCCGTCGTTCCGTAACGAGTTCGACCTGTACGAGAACTACGGTCAGGACGGCTTCCATGCCAACATCCACAGTTGGAGCGTTTCTTCCGATACCCCCGGCGTGGATGAAAATGCGCACCTGAACCACATCTCCACCGGTCAGATGCTCCGTAAGTGGATCGATCCCGAAGGACATTGGGGCGATCCCACCGGCGAGCATCCGGGCGAGCACTTCTATGACACCTTCCACAACATGACGATGGAATGGTTCCCGAACCGGGTAGACTTCTATCTTGACGGCAACCTCTTCCAGTCCGTGGATACCAGTGCTGATATCATGCGGTCTTGCAAGAACTCTACCACCACCAAGTTGGCGAACGGTGTCGGTACAGACGGCTACGCCAGTGGTCACGATCCGCACGATTTCATTTCGCTGGATCAGCTCGATAATTTCTTCGAGGTGCAGGTGGTCGACTACAGCCGTATCTATCAGTTCGAGAATACGGATACCACCCCTGCCAAGTATACCCACTATATCAAGTATCAGAACTCCACCATCGAGAAGGCATGGGCACTCACCAAGTCCATCACCGGCTGATGATCGGAACATCTGAAACTTAAAAAATGCCCCATTGAGGCAATGCCTTGATGGGGCATTTTAGTTTTTAGACGGCTGTTAGATAATTCACAATTCACAATGCATAATTGCCGTAGGACGGCTGCTTGCTGCCGCCGAATGTACCGCAAAACGAATTGAGCCATCCGTAGCGTCCGGCGAGGACGCCGCACGCTACGGATGGCTTTAATCAATTTTGCGGGTTGCTTTGCGGAACGGGCAATGCCCGTTCCCTACGGCTGTTTTTGCAAAATATGCGGTATGCTTGGCGGCGGGAGATAAGCCTCAATGTCATTAACTTAAGATGGATAATGGAAAATCGCCTGATTTATTGCGTGTGAAATGCTTGTTTTATCGTAAAAACAAAGAGCGGTGTCATTGCGAACCAGTGCTCACACTGGTGACGCAATCCACGCTTAAGATCAATGCGAACGCATCGATAAATGCATGAATAAAAATTCGCCGCAAAACGGCGTCAAAGCATGGATTGCCACGCCTGCCCGAATCTATATTTCAATGTTATCATATCAAAAACCGTTTTCGGGCAGGCTCGCAATGACACCGCCATAGGCTCGGCGGTTATCGGGGGTGCGGTTCACGCAATTTCTTTTGCGGGTATATTCGGCGGGCGAACACTGTTCGCCCCTACGGGTGATTTCCATTCGTTCGGCGGTATGCTCGGCGGCGGGCACGGAGACCCGCCCCACGGGTGGTTTAATCAATTTTGCAGGTTGCTTTACGGAACAGGACGGCGCACCCTACGAATTGTTTATCAAATTTTAATTTACGGCAAATTTTCGATCAACAATATCTAACAACTAACATCTACCGTCTAACAGCTAACATGGGCATCGTCCCCAATGGGATTATTCTTCCATTTGTTTGCCGAGGAAAGCCGCCGCAACCTGTGCCAGTCGAACATCCCCCTCTGATGGCAGACTGCCGGATTCCGGCTGGAGAAGACACACAATTCCGGAGATATCACCGGCGGCAATGATCGGAGCGGCGACGGCAGCATAGCGGTTGACAGATTCGATTGGTTGAAGCCGCTCAGCTTCTCCGGCACGGGTCACATAGACCTGCCGGCTCTCCATGATCTCATCCAGTTGGGAAGAGATCCGGCGCTCATAAAAGTCCTTGCGGTTGTTCCCTGCGGCGGCAATGACATGGTCTCGGTCGCAAATAAGGACCGTCATATTGCATGCTCTTGCCAGCACATCCGCATACTGGACCGCAAACGGTGACAATTCTCCCACGGGAGAATACTTTTTAAATACGACCTCTCCGTCTTTCTCTGTGAAGATCTCCAACGGGTCGCCGTTACTGATAACACTGACGCCATAAACCTTGTCCGAACGGTGGTTTTTAGCCGTTTGGACTATTTTTGTATTTAAGTTATTTATGACGCCCCGGTTAAAATTTGCGGCTTCCTCCGCGCCCTCGTCAGGCAGTGTTCCGCTCTCTAAAATGCAGGTAATATCGTCTTTTAATTTAATATGAATGTGGTCTTCGTAGACAAAAATCTTATCAATGATAAATTCAAGGTCGGTTTTGTCGAGCTTGTCCTTTTCGGTGATTTCATCAATAATGTCTATCATTTCTTTGGCGATGCGGTTGACCCTGATGACCGTATTGCGTTTGTCCCTTGTGAGCATTATTTGATTTTGTATGCCCTCTATCGTGCTGTCGCATTCATCAAGTAACGGCTGATAGGTTTCAACAATCAAATCTTCTTTGGAAAGGTCACGCATAATTTCTCTCGTCATTTGACGGGAGAGCATTGCCCGTTCCGTGCGGACATCAATAAGCTTCTTTTCGAGGTCGTTTTCCGATTCGTCCTTTTTCCTTATTTGCTCGGCTTCTTCCTCAATGGACTTGTTGAGTTTTTTTATCATCTTGGCACTCGTCTTTTTGACCTCTCGCAGATACCCTTTTAAGACCTCGTCAAGCACATCTACCCGAATATGGTGGGAAGTACACGCTTTAAGTCCCCTTACATGGTAAGCACCGCAACGGTACGCCTCTTTCAAGTCCTTTCGGCTCATGGGGAACATCGGACTTCTGCAGTCGCCGCACACCATAAATCCCGAATAGACATTGTCATATTTTTTAATGCCTCGGTAACTGCTTGTTGTCCGCTTTTTCATTGCCTCCCTCGCTACCGAAAAAGTGCGGTAGTCTACAATCGCCTCGTGGTGATTTTCAAAAACAAGGTGTTCGCTCTCGTCTTTTTTGATGTCGTCCCCGTTGATTTTCTTGCGGGAATATTTGCCCTGCCGCAGAGTGCCGATATAAAAATCGTTTTGCAAAATGCCCTGCACGGTAACGATGCTCCAAGACGGCTTTACCTTGTATTTGCATTCCTCGCCCCGTGCCTCGATTCTCGCCCGTTGGTTGCTTCGTGGTGTGGGAATGTGCTTGTCGGTCAGGTGGTTGGCGATTTTTTTGTAGCCGTAGCCGTCAATATACAGTCGGAAAATTTCTCGGACCACTTCCGCCTCGCTGGGCTCTACCTCAAAGGTCATGGTTTTTGAGTTGGTAATTACATATCCGTAAGGGACAGAGCATATCCATTTGCCCTCTTCCTGACGGCGTTTGATAACATTCCGCACCTTTTTGGAAGTATCGGTAACGGGCATTTCGTTGACGAAAAAGTAAATCTGAATCCGCATCCAGTCATCGTTGGTAGGATAGTCGATGCTGTCGCCGATGGCGATAATTCGCACCCCTGCATCACGCAGGTTTTCAAGCTCCACAAGTCCGTGTCCGTTGCGGCGGGAAAAACGGGATAAGTCTTTGACAATTAAAATATCGTACTGATGCGACATCAGCTTTTCCCGCATCTCCATATAATTTTCACGCTGTTCAAAGGTATATCCCGAACGGTCACGGTCTTCGTAAAAAGTCAAATGAGACCCCGGGAAAGTGCGTTTTACATATTCTTCA
>JAZLKY010000308.1:0-1973 GCA_045597885.1 Acutalibacteraceae bacterium
GCTTTAGTACCAATGCAGAAAGTGAGCGTGAACAATGGGTATTCTCTCATCATTGACCGGGACGGTTGTGAATACTGTTCTGATATTGATCGGCAGTCTTATCGGCACTGTAGTCGGCAATCAGATACCGGAGCGCATCCGAAAGACACTGATGAGCGCCTTGGCGTTCTGTGTGCTGTACATCGGTGTTTCCGGCATGCTGAAGGGGCAGAAGGTATTGGTGATGATCATCTCCATGGTGTTGGGGACGGTCATAGGTGAATCGTTTGATTTGGACAGGCAGGTCAACCGCCTGGGAAGCTTTGTTGAACGTAAAATAAACCGTGGCGACAAAAATAATACGCCATTGGCGGAAGGGTTTGTCAACGCTTCGCTGCTGTTCTGTGTTGGCGCTATGCTCATCGTCGGTTCTCTTGACAGTGGCTTGCGTGGTGATCATACCACACTATTTGCCAAGGGTTGTATTGACGGGGTTTCTGCTATCATCTTTTCTTCCGCGTTCGGTATCGGGGTGGCACTGTCGGCTGCTCCCGTATTCATCTTACAGGCTTCTATCGCTATGCTTGCTCATTTGGTCGCTCCGTTTTTAGGAGCGGATGTGATCGCCGAGGTGACCTGTGTCGGTTCTTTGTTGATCATTGGTATTTCACTGAATATGCTTGGTATTACTAAATTGAAAATTATGAATCTTTCTCCGGCAGTTTTTTTGCCGATAGTCATATGTCCTTGCTATAACTGGCTCACTCATGTTATCAGTGGAATAGGAGGATGATCATGATAACGCAGAAGTATGGTACTTTCACCCTCGAGCTGTCTGATCCTATTGTGATCGCCCAAGGTGAATCTTTTGAAAAATGGGGATGGGGACCGTATCAGTTCCCCATGCTCTGCCGTACGCAAAACGGAGCGATACGGTACACCTATAACGGTGCCGGATCGGAGGATGATATCAGTGGATATGAGGGCGAATCCATGCCGGTAGGGAAGGTTTCTGAGGACGGCGGTGAGACATGGCGTGATCTGACCGAACAGGACGAGCCCTTCGGATACTTGACTGTGGACGGTCACGGCTACATTCCGCCAAAACCGAAGAATGCCTTCTATGCGTCCTGGATCGACAAATACACCCCAGATGCGCCGTCTGCCGGTCGGTCGTTCTACGGCTCACTGATGGCTGATCGCTATTATGCGGACAGGATCCCGGAGTATTCCTGTTCGCCTGTCGGGTACGACTATGATCCCGTCACCCGGAAAACAACGCCGTTTTCTATGACTATTCACTGGCCGCATATGGCTATGCTGGTATACCGTCACGGCGATGATCCTTTAGTTTATCCGATCGACACCACTATGGGAACGATGATGGGCAGTGTTATGGAGAACGAGGATGGGTCGCTGTTCTTCTGTACCTATCAGGAGGGGTTTGAAGCTGAAACGGGGAAACCGGCGAATCTATACTCTGTGGTTGTTCTCCGCTCAGATGACGGAGGCAGGACATGGGAGTATTGTTCGCAGATCCTGACACCGCCGTCATGGTGTGCCGAACAAACGGAAGGATTCTGTGAACCGTCAATGGCACGGATGCCGGACGGCTCGGTGATCATTCTTATGCGTTCGGGAGATAAATCTGCCCCTTCCTATCTTGCTCGTTCTGTGGACGATTGCCGGACATGGTCCGAACCGACTGTTTTTGATTCTCTTGGTGTTTTTCCACGCCTGCTTGCACTGCCGTGCGGGGTGACACTGGCATCCTACGGGCGTCCGGGCGTATTCCTGCGTGCGACAGATGACATCAGTGGCTTGCAATGGGAACAGCCGATCGACCTCGAAGTCCCCAAGACCGGCAACAGTGGCTCTTGCTGTTATACGGCTTTGCTGGCTCTGGATGACTGTTCTGCGCTGATCGGCTACTCCCATTTCTCTTATCCGAACCCGGAAGGTGAGCCGGTGAAGACATTATTGCTTCGACGGGT
>JAZLKY010000309.1:0-6385 GCA_045597885.1 Acutalibacteraceae bacterium
CATCCTTTCAAGGAGAAACACAACTTCATAAACGCTCCTCCTCATACAGGATCTTGTTCAATGCGTTGATATATGCCGACACACTCGATCCGATGATGTCGGTAGACAGCCCCTTGCCGGAGTAGATCTTGCCGCCGGAACGCAGTTTGACAACGGTTTGCCCCATGGCCTCCCGTCCCTCTGTCACCGATTGGATCTGGAAATCGTCCAGCTCATAATGGTGACCGGTAATTTTTTCTATGGCAAGAAAAGCGGCATCAATCGGACCGTCTCCCAAAGACAATCCGTGGAAGATCTCATCATCCCGGCGCAGTTTTACATGAGCAATGATATCTACGGCATTGCCGGTGGTCACTACATAACTTTCCAAGACATAAGTGGCAGGGACCTGCATCGCTTTGGCGGCGATGATCGCATCCAGCTCATTCAGACTGACCGATTCCTTTTTCTGCACGATATCGCATAAGCTGTGGTAGACCTGCATCTGATCTTCATCGCTCAGATCGTATCCCAGCAAGACGGCACCCCGGTTGAGCTCCTCCACCGTACTGTGTGCTGTAAAGGATACCTCTGTCGGATAGGAGCGCACACCGTCCTCAAAGGGAGAACTGCCGGATATCTTTTTGTTCCCTGTGCGGGCAATATCCTGAATGAGGCGATTCAGCTCGGTGGTGCGGACCTTGCAGGAAGCCCCCAAGGTCTCTCCCTTGGTTGTCAGCAGACTGACAATTCCCTGCAGTGTCACCGTATCTTCGGCTGTCGCTGCCGCCTTGATCTCACCGGCACCCGCCGCAATAGCGGCAGTCGCCACGGCATTGGCGACGGTCAGATTATCAGAACAGCAAACGCCCAATGTCACATCCCGCAGAGAGGGGATGCGGTCGTACAGCATACGGATAAATGCACCAAACTCATCCGGCAGCATCACACCGGCGCTATCGCTCAGCGTGACAGTGCCGGCACCGGCGGCAATGGCAGTCTGTATGACAGAGCAGAGATAGTCGGTATCCGCACGGGTAGCATCCTCCGCTATAAATTCCACATCATCACACAATGACCGGCAAATACGCAGGGCTTCCTCTGCCGCCTGCTGCATCTTATCCGCTTTCTTATGATACACGTATTCCATACGGGCGGTACTGACCGCCGCCCGTACCTGCAAGCGGGGATGGCTTGCCTGCCTGAGTGCTTCCCACACGGCGGTGATCGTCGCCGGATCCAATCCGGGACAGACCGCCACCGTGCTGTCGGTCACGGCAGACACAACGGATTTGATCAGCAGATTACCTGCTGTCTGTCCGTCTGCCATTCCCAACTCAATGACAGATACAGCCAAACGGTCCAGTAATCCGGCAATCTCGATCTTTTCCCGGAAGGTGAGATCACCTGCTGCCGTTCCCCGCAGGGTGATATCACTGATTCGTACCGTTCTCATACGGTGTATTCACTTCCGAGGATCATGGCATCCCGATTGGATTTGAGCATATCGGCGTGTCGGGCAGAGATACATTTTGCCAAGGCTTTTTCCACCGACGGATCATCAATCGTTCCCTCGATCTTCAGAATGTGCCCCATAATGATCATATTGGCAAGGCCGTCCAGCTTGTTCTGCGCGGCGAGCAGGGTGGCGGGGATATAGTGAACGGTCACATCGTCCCGTTGTACCTTGCGCTCGATAAGTGAAGAATCGACATAGATAGTGCCGCCCGGCTGGACTTCTTTTTCGTATCGGTCGAGCGAGGGTAGGTTCATGGCGATCAGCACGTCCGGGTGGAGAACGATGGGGGTGGCGATCTGATGAGAACTCAACACGACACCGCAACTGGCAGTACCGCCACGCATCTCCGGACCGTAAGAGGGAAGCCAACTGACATTCTGATCAGCCATGAGTCCCTTGTAGGCGAGCAGTTTTCCGGCAAACAGGATGCCCTGTCCGCCGAATCCGGCAAACAAATACTGTTTTGTCATTTTGCCACCTCCGTTGCCGCAGAGCGGTCTTTATAGGTACCGAGCGGATAGTAGGGGATCATGGCGTCGTTGATCCACTCAAGAGCTTTCGACGGGGTCATGCCCCAGTTGGTGGGACAGGCGGACAGCACCTCCACCAAAGAGAAGCCCTTGTTGTTGATCTGATTCTCGAATGCCTTTTTGATCGCTTTTTTTGCCTGACGAACATGGGGAACGGAGTTGACTGCCACCCGTTCGAGATATTCCGGTCCCTCCAACTGGGAGAGCATCTCACAGATCTTGACCGGATAACCGCACGCCTTGGGATCCCGTCCGTAGGGAGAGGTTTGGGTGACCTGCCCGACCAGAGAGGTGGGCGCCATCTGACCGCCGGTCATGCCGTAAATGGCGTTGTTGATGAAAATGACGGTGATATTCTCATTCCGAGCGGCGGCGTGAACGATTTCCGCCGTACCGATGGAGGCAAGATCGCCGTCCCCCTGATAGGTGAAGACGATATGATGATCGGGATCGGAACGCTTGACACCGGTGGCGACCGCCGGCGCTCTGCCGTGTGCCGCTTCGACCATGTCACAGTTGAAATAGTCGTATGCCATCACAGCGCATCCGACCGGGGCAATGCCGATGGTGCGCCCCTCGATCCCCAGTTCGTCGATGACTTCTGCCACCAGACGGTGGACGATGCCATGGGTACAGCCCGGACAATAGTGCAGCGGAATATCCGCCAGTGCATGAGGTCTGTCAAATACTACCATGTTCAGTTCCCTCCTTTTACTACCCGGTGGATCTCCTCAAGGATCTCCTCCGGTTCGGGGATCATGCCGCCCACTCGGTTACACAACGTGACCGGCACTTTGCCGCCACTGGCAAGTTTTACATCTTCGATCATCTGTCCCATGGACAGCTCCGCCGTGACGATGGCACGGCATTTTTCCGCCGCTTTGGCGAACGGAGCGACCGGGAACGGCCATACCGTGATGGGACGGATCAGACCGACCTTGATACCCTCCCGCCGTGCCTTTTTGATGGTGTTCTTGGCAACACGGGCGGCAATGCCGAATGCGGCGATGACATAGTCTGCATCTTCCATCATGTATTCTTCCCACATCGGCTCATTCTCGATGACCGTCTGATACCGCTCGTACCGGGCGAGGTTGGTCTGCTCCAGTTCGGCGGCTTTGAGGTACAGAGAGTTGACGATGTTGTGGGGGCGCTTGCACTCAGTCCCGGGGGGCGCCCACGGCTTTGCGGGTGCTTCAGACACGGTGAAATCAAAGGAGACCGGCTCCATCATTTGTCCGATGGTGCCGTCTGCCAGCAACATGACCGGCATCCGGTATTTGTCCGCCAGATCAAAGCCCTTGATGGTCAGCTCTGCCATCTCCTGTACGGAGGCGGGGGTGAGGACGATCATGTGATAGTCGCCGTGACCGCCGCCACGGGTCGCCTGAAAATAGTCGGACTGGCTGGGCTGGATACCGCCGAGGCCGGGGCCGCCACGCTGTGCGTTGACGATCAGCGCCGGCAGATCGGAGCCTGCCAGATAAGAGATGCCCTCGCTCTTCAGAGAGATTCCTGGGCTGGAAGAAGATGTCATGACACGCATACCGGCAGAGGATGCGCCATATACCATATTGATGGCGGCGATCTCACTTTCTGCCTGCAGGAAAGTGCCGCCGATCTTGGGCATCCGCTTTGCCATATAGGCGGCGATCTCCGTCTGCGGGGTGATGGGATAACCGAAATAATGACGGCAACCCGCTAAAATGGCGGCTTCCGCTATTGCCTCGTTCCCTTTCATCAGCACTTTTTCGGACATTGTTATGTTCATAGCTTTCATTTCCTTTCTCTGCGGAATTGTGGCTGGTTTTGCGATGCAAAATCGCCGTTGTCAAAATGGCGAAAGCTGCAAAACGCCAAGTTTGAAAGACCTGTCTTTCAAACTTATCCCTCCTTTTCGATTCTGATCACGCAGTCGGGACACATGGTGGCGCAGGAAGCGCAGCCGATGCAAGCCGCCTCGTCGGTGATCTCGGCGGGGTGGTGTCCTTTTTTGTTGATGACATCCGGTGCAATACGCAGAATCTTCTTCGGACACGCTCCGACACAAAGGCCGCAGCCCTTGCAGGTGTCCGTACGGAATGTGATCTTAACCATTTGTTTCCTTCCTTTCCGTTTGTTCCAGTATATGATGGACGGTCAGCGGGAACAGATCGGGTATCTTTCCCTGCAATGCGGGGAAAAGTGACCGCTTGACCGTTGTCATAACGATGGGAAGCCCGGTGATACGGGCGACGTCCTCGGCAAACCCTACCGAAGACAGAACCGTCTGCGGGGTGGTCTCCACCCCTAAATTCGAGTTGTTGACGATGCCGGTGAAGGGGATGCGGCAGGCATCCTCGATCTCCCGCATGACCTCCAGTACCGCCGGGGCATCGGGGGTGAGCGGACGGTATCGGTTGATCACCAACAGCATATCATACTCGTTTTCTGCGACGATGGCGGGGGCAATACGCCCCAGTGCCAGTGCCCCCCGTTCATCTCCGCCGACATCCAGCACCGCACTGATGCGGCGGTCATCCGTCAGCGCATACAGCTCCTGCGGCAGGGCGGGAAAATCGACATTGGTATTGGCAAATGGGGAGCAGATCAGCCGGATACCCGCCCGTTCCAGTTCGGCGCTGTGATCCTTGGCACGGAAATAGGGATTGACGATATCCAGGTCCGCCAGTGCCACATTGTCCCGTTGCTTTTTCAGTTCCAGTGCCGTGTTGACGGCGATGCCGGTCTTGCCACTGCCGTAGTGACCGCAAAAGAGTGTCAGCCGTTTATACTCCATGCCGACACCTCACAGCAGATTGCGCTGTATCTTCCCGGTGGATGTCTTCGGCAGGCTTTCCCGGAATTCTACGATCCGGGGATATTTATACGGGGCGGTATGTTTTTTAACATAGTCCTGTATCTCTTTTTTCAGTTCTTCGGTCGGTTCGGTGCCGCTCACCAGAACGATGCTCGCCTTGACCACCTGTCCCCGCACCTCGTCCGGGGCGGCGGAAACACCGCACTCCAACACATAGGGCAGTTCCATGATCACGCTCTCGATCTCGAACGGTCCGATGCGATAGCCGGAAGACTTGATCACATCGTCCACCCGTCCGACATACCAGTAGTAGCCGTCCTCATCCCGCCAGGCGGTGTCGCCGGTGTGATAGTAGCCGTCACGCCATGTCTGTGCCGTCTTTTCAGGATCGTTGTAGTATTCCACCGCCAAACCGCAGGGTCTGCCGTCCTTCAGACTGACAACGATCTCACCGACCTCACCGGCACGCACCGGGTTGCCGCCCTCGTCCACCAGCTCGACATCATAGATGGGGGCGGGCTTGCCCATAGAACCGATCTTGTGAGGCGCACCGACGAAGTTGCCGATGATCACGGTGCTTTCGGACTGTCCGAATCCTTCTAATATCTGCAGTCCCGTCGCTTCCTCGAATCGGCGGTAGACCTCCGGGTTGAGTGCCTCGCCCGCCGTGGTCATATGCTTGACGCTCGACAGATCGTAGCCGGAAATATCCTGCCGGATCATCATGCGCAGCATGGTGGGCGGCGCACAGAAGGTGGTGATGCGGTATTTGGCGAACAGGGGCAGAATATCGGCGGCATCAAAGCGGTCGAAATCGTATACAAAGGTGGGTGCTTCGCACAGCCACTGTCCGTACAGCTTGCCCCACATCGCTTTTGCCCAGCCGGTGTCGGAGATGGTGAAATGCAGTCCGTCGGGATCGACACAGTGCCAGTATTTGGCGGTGTGAAAATGTCCCAAGGCGTATTTATAGTTATGGGCGGCGATCTTCGGATAGCCGGAAGTGCCGGAGGTGAAGAACATCAGCATCGTGTCGTCCCCGCCGGGAGCATCCTCGCCCCGCTCATAGTGTGAACTGAACAGGGTATATTCTTCGTCAAAGGTACGCCAGCCGTCCCGCTTGCCGCCGACGATGAGTTTGTTTTGCAGGCAGGGGCATTTGGCGGCGGCACGGTCGACCTCATCGGCGGTGTTGCCGTCGGCGGTGCAAAGGATCGTACCGATCTGCGCCGCACTGAAGCGGTATTCAAAATCGTGCTCCAGCAGTTGGTTGACCGCCGGGATGGCGATTGCCCCCAGTTTGTTGAGTCCCAGCATGGCGAACCAGAACTGGTAGTGCCGCTTGAGCACCAGCATCACACGGTCGCCCTTTTTGATGCCGAGGGATTTGAAATAGTTGGCACACTGGGCAGATGCCCGCTTCATATCCTTGAAGGTGAACCGATGCTCCGTCTTATTCTTTGAAACATGGAGCATGGCAAGCTTTTCCGGCTCTTTTACCGCCAGCGCATCCACCAGATCAAAAGCAAAGTTGAAATGCTCGATGTTTTTGAATTG
>JAZLKY010000310.1:0-4521 GCA_045597885.1 Acutalibacteraceae bacterium
GCTTCAACGGTTTCGGTGAAAATAAACGGAAAAACCGTTGCCGGAACGGTCTCGCCGACGGATGCCGAATACGATTACGATCACGCCAATCAGTATGCGACAACTTTTATTTTTACTCCGTCTGTTGTTTTGAACGGTAATGTTACCGTTTCGGTAACGGGTGTGAAAAACTATGCCGGAACAGCAATGACTGCCCCGGTCAGTAAAAGCAGGTCGGCAGAGATCAAACCTTCCGGCATTGCCGTAGCCGACAGCATTTCGGTTTCCTATAATTCCGGTGCATTGCTGGAAATCGAGGTGTTGCCGGGTGAAGCCGCCGCCGGTCGGTCTTTCACTGTATCGTCCTCTTCTCCGAGCATTGTCGGTATCGTGAATCCGACTGCCGTTACCGATGCAACGGGGAAGACCAACATTATGTTGCTCGGCAATCTTCCCGGAAAGGCAGAGATCACGGTCTCGCTGCAGGGAACCGATTTGTCCAAAACCGTTTTCGTGACGGTTGCCGGGGTGGTTTCCGTTCAGGGGAAATGTGAAAAAGTCAAAGCCAATATCGTTTCCGGCGCAACGGTCGAAAAGGGTACATTGTTGGAATTGAGAACCGAAACCGAAGGAGCAGAGATATATTACACTTTGGATGGCACTTGTCCGTGCATTGTCGAAAGCGAGTCGAGGATCCGATATACCGGACCCATCGCTGTGACAACGGATACATTCATCATTGCTTATGCTGTCATGGATGGAATGGAAGACAGTTATACTGCCGGTTTCACATTCTTCGTTGCAACGGAAGAGCAGTTGGAACTGAATGAAGAAAGCGATTATGTCCTTTCTGAGCAATATATTTCCAAAGTGTCCATCAATACCACTGCCGCTACCATTCGTTCTCAGTTTAAAAACGGCGATCTGATGATTTGTGATGCTGCCGGTGATCCGATAACACGGGATAATGCGTTCGTCGGGACAGGATCGATTATCCGTCTGATGGACGGTACGGAAGTCAGAGATCAGCGCACGGTGGTTGTTACGGGAGATGTCACCGGGGACGGTGAGGCAGATGCCTATGATCTGACTGCACTTGCTCGCTATGTGGCTAAACTGGATCCTCTTGAAGAAGACGAGTTGCTGGCGATGGACGTGGCAGTTGACGGATATGTTGATGCTAACGATCTGACTGTTCTTGCACGGTATGTTGCAAAACTGGATGTTTTGCCGTAAAATCATTTGTATGGATCAATACGGAAGGGGCTGTATAAAGACATTTGTCTCTAAACAGCCCCCTCTCCATATGAATACAAAGTCTTTTCGTATGGAATTAAAACTTTATTATTGACAACCCGCCCGGAGTAATGGTAGAGTAGGATATAGTGGGCAATGACCGCAAAAATCAACCAACGGAGGAAAAAGTATGACAGACATCTATTTTTCATTTGACACCGAGGATTTCACCTGTGACCGTTCCAGTGATGCGATTCGTGATCAGGCGAATCTGTTACACGAATACGGGATCAAGGGCAATTTCAATCTTGCCGGATTTCTTGCACGGGAACTGGTACGCAACCGTCGGCTTGATGTACTGGATGCACTGAAAAACCATGTGATTTCTACGCATACCTATCGGCATTCCTATCACCCCACTATCGGAGAATATACCGATATCGACGATTTTGATGCCGCCTATCGGCAGGCACAACGGATGGAGGTCGAGGGACTGGGCATGATCAAAGCCGCTACCGGCATAGATCGGGTGGCTTCCGTCTGCCCGCCCGGATGGGACTACAACTATGTGTCAATGTATCTGTTTTCCGATCTCGGAATGCCGATCTTCAACGGTTCATTCCATCTGCTCCCCGGCGGTCCCGGTGTGCATATGTGCAATGCCTATCAACTGGACTATTTCACCGAAGAACTGGAAGTGCTGTTCTACGGTCCCGATTACTCCATTGATGCTCTGCTCGACAAACTTGCCACAATGAAGCAGGCGGTGCTGTGCAACCACCCCAATATGGTACTGCACAAAGAGTTCTGGGATGCGGTCAACTACCGTGGGAGCAATCAGTATCCGTGGGGCGAATGGGTGGAGCCGGAATGCCACACGGACGAAGAGGTGGCAACATATTACACCCGTTTCCGAGAACTCATCGAGCGTCTGCAGGCGGACGATCGGTTCTGTATCAAGAATTTTGAGCAGTTGACCGAACGGCTGGAGAAAGAGGAAGCTGCCCGTCTGGTGACCAAAGAGATGCTCCCGCAGATACAGGCAAATCTCGAAAAAGAACTGCTGTGGATGCACGATCCCGCCGAATTGTCGGTGGCGGACTGCTTCTTTGCTGCCCGCCATTTTATGGACAGTGACCGCCCGTACAAGCCGGGGAAGGTACACGGATTCCTGTATCAGCCGAGAGGCATCACCCGCCCGGTGACACTGACGGCGGAGCAGGTGCGCCGCATGACAAAGGATGCCGATCCCGACAAATTCCTGTCGCCCGTCTTTATGACCGACGGCGTGGAAGTGGGACCTGCCGATCCGCTGTTTGCCATGCTTGCCGTGGCACAGGGTGCAAAAGAAGTTACTCTCACCCCGCGGCCACAGCAGATAAACCTCGATCATCTGCCGTGGATCCGGGATATCTTCTTCAACGGCACCTGGATGTTCATGCCGTCCTATGAGGACAAATATAACAGCGACCGTCTTCGTCTGCAGGCGTGGACGGCACGGGTCGAAGAAGTATAAACGCATGATCATTTTAGCAGTTGATCTGGGACTTGCCCGCACGGGGCTGGCAGTATGTGATGCCGGCGAACGGCTTGCAAGCCCTGTGGGGACGGTAGAAGAACATGATCCGGAACGGTTGGCGGAAAAAATCGCCGCCGTTGCCGCCGAACGCCGGGCGCAGATGCTGGTGGTCGGTCATCCGAAAAATATGGACGGCAGTCGGGGAGAGAGCGCCCGGCGAGCAGAAGAATTTGCCGACCGTTTACAGACGCTTACCGGTCTGCCGGTATCCCTGTGGGATGAACGGATGACCACCCTTTCCGCTATCGGGTATCTCAATGCGACCGATGTGCGGGGGAAGAAGCGCAAGGCGGTGGTGGATACTGTTTCCGCCACGATCATATTGGAAGATTTCCTGCAACACAGGCGTGGGGGATAATATATGGAAACAAAAGAAGTCACCCGTTCCCGGCTGATGCTGTTATCCAGTATGCTCATCTACGGAACGGTCGGTATCTTCCGTCATTTCTTGCCCGTTCCGTCCGGCGTGCTGGCATTTTTGCGGGGTGTCATCGGTGCTGCCGTGCTGTGTGCCGTGTTGCTCATAAGACGGCAGAAGACCGACTGTCGAGCATTTCGCAAGGCGTGGCTGCCGTTGTGCATATCGGGAGCGATGATCGGGTTCAACTGGATATTGTTGTTCGAGGCATATCGCTATACCACCGTGGCGGTCGCCACTCTGTGCTACTATATGCAGCCGGTTTTTGTGATGCTTCTCTCTCCGTTGGTACTCAAAGAGCGGCTGACGGTACGCAAAAGCATCTGTGTCGTGGTCTCCCTGCTCGGCATAGTGCTGATCACCGTTGTCGGAAAAGCGGACGGCGTGTCCGGGTGGAAAGGCATCCTGCTCGGACTGGGGGCGGCGGCACTGTATGCCGGTGTGGTACTGATCAACAAGAAAATGCCGCCGCTGTCTGCATACGAAAAAACGGTATGCCAGTTGAGTGCGGCGGCGGTGGTGGTATTGCCATATACGCTGATGACCGGGGAGTGGAGCGAGGTCACGGTCACCCCGGTATCGGTCATTCTGTTGCTGACGATCGGTATATTGCATACCGGGATCGCCTATGCGCTGTTTTTCGGATCGATGGAGCGGTTACCGGCACAGACGGTGGCGCTGTACAGTTATGTCGATCCCGTGACGGCAGTCGTACTGTCCGCACTGCTGCTCAAAGAGCCGCTCGGTTGGACGGGTGCCGTCGGTGCGGTGCTCATCCTCGGTGCGACATTGATAGGAGAATGGCAGAAAATACAGCGGTGACGGGAAAATGTGCCGCAACAAGCGATATTGAATAGTAATATTTGGCAACAATATAATAAATCGAACGGCACCCGGGAAAAAGACTTCCCCGGTTGTCGTTTTTATTTATTCTTGCATTGATCAAGATAGCCTTTTAATCAAACAAAGAAAATGTTTTAGGTTTCAAATAGCATGCCAAATACCGGAGATAATATCCCCGGCAGTACATTTTGAACATACTAAAACCAAAAACAATATAAAATTAAAAATCGCAATCAGTATAAAGGCTGTTGAATGTGGATTTTCCAATCCCTCTTTTTTTTGCTTATACGCTATTACTGCATTTACTATTGACAGAAATAAAAAAAGGAAACCAAAAAGCGGAGCAAGATTTACTTCTAAAAATTTAGAAAAAACCCCTACAACTGCCAGTAAAGCAAATGCAACGAGGAACAGCGGAATTACGACGGTCAATTATTATTTCCCCCATATTTTCTATACCTTTAAA
>JAZLKY010000311.1:0-2310 GCA_045597885.1 Acutalibacteraceae bacterium
GATCGCAAAAAGGCAGAAATAGTGAGGATAAATCGTCACAAAAAGCGTTATAAAAATGATATTTTTCGATTTATTCCGGCTTTTCTTAAAAACATTGCTTTTTTGCTATAAACGAACGAACATTTTCCCTATCCCCTAAAAATAATAACCACCGGCTTAGTGGGGTGGTTATGATTTTTAGGGGATAGGGGGATGCTCAATCCGTTTTTTAACATCTCCTTGTTTTTCATTTCGGTGAAGTTGCTCTTTTTATCGGGGAAAACATCGCTTCTTATCCCTCGGCTTGACGGCTCGGCATGTTGACTGTCTGTGCAGATCTGTGCAGGTTCAGACGACAACATAGGGAGCGGTCTTTTTGAGCAGGCGGGTGCCGAGTGTCACCGTCATGGACAGCCCCTCCGGGACATATTCTTCATAGTCCACCTGTCCTTCCCGACGGCATTCTTCTGCCAGTGCCCCTTCAGAAAAGGGAAACAGCAGGGTGACTTTTCGGCGGTCGGGCGGCAGGGCGGCGGTGATGGCTGCTAACAGCCGGTCGATCCCCTCTCCTGTGCGGGCACTGATCGCTACTGTTTGCTCCCCTGCCGGAAGGACAGTGGGATCTATCAGATCCCACTTGTTCATCACTCGAATGGTCGGAGTATCTCCACAGCCCAACTCTCCCAACAGATCGCCGGTCACTTGCAGATGCTCGGCGGCGTGAGGACTGGAAGCGTCACAGATATTCAGCAGAACATCTGCCTCGATGGCTTCTTCGAGTGTGGAACGAAACGCCTGAACCAACTGGTGCGGCAGACGACGGACGAATCCCACGGTATCTACCAGCATCACTTGCCGTCCGTCCGGCAACCGCAGCATCCGGGCGGTGGGATCCAGGGTAGCAAACAGTTTGTCTTCCGCCAGCACGCCGGCATCGGTCAAATGATTCAGAAGGGTGGACTTCCCGGCATTGGTGTAGCCGACCAGTGCAACGGTGGGAATGCCGTCCTTCTTCCTTCGCTGCCGTCGCTGAGTGCGTTGTGTATCCACCTTTTCGAGTTGCTCCCGCAGTGCCCCGATCCGGCGGCGGATGTGGCGACGGTCGTTTTCCAGTTTGCTTTCTCCGGGGCCGCGGGTGCCGATCCCACCGCCCAATCGGGAAAGGCTTGCTCCTTGACCGGATAATCGGGGGAGACGGTACTGTAACTGTGCCAGCTCGACCTGAAGCCGTCCTTCTGCCGACCGTGCCCGCCCGGCAAAGATATCCAGTATGAGGGTGGTACGGTCGATCACCCGGCAGGGGAAGATATCGTCCAGATTCCGTTGCTGGATAGGGGATAATTCCCGATCAACGATCACTAAATCAATATTTTCGGCGGCACACTGTGCCGCTAATTCCTCAGCCCGACCGCTGCCGAGACAGGTAGCTTTGTCGGGTGTTTCTTTTTTTTGTGTAGCGGTATCAACGACTGCCGCTCCGGCGGTCGCCGCCAATTCCGCCAATTCCGCCAGCGAAACGGCGGCATCAAATTCGCCGGTATCGACGCTGATAAGCAGTGCTCGCTCCGGCTGTTGGTCTGTGATTTCCTGTAGTTCCACTGTGCTGTCTCCTTCTTGCTCGATTACGCTTCCATTGTAGCAAGTTTTTGATCGGATGGCAAGAAAAAACTGCGTTTTTCATCTTTTTTCTTACCGAATCACCGCAATTTTTAAAATGATAAAACAATAAAAAATGTGAAAAAATTTCATCTTTTACTATTGATTTTTTCAGGAATATCTATTATAATAGGCGTATGTGGAGCGAAATCCCATGTTTGTGGATCGAAGTGGAGGTTTTCCACGTTTTCCACAGAGTTTTCCACAGATGTGGGGGATCGGGCATACCGGTCGAATGGAGGTGACGGGAATATGATGCTGTACGGTCGTTATGAACATACGATTGATGCCAAAGGACGGGTATTTATTCCCGTCAAAATGCGGGAGAAGTTGGGCGAGTCATTCATCGCCGCCCGTGTGTTGGATCGGTGCGTGAGTTTGTATTCTACAGAGGATTGGGAGCACCTGCTGGAAAAGCTGGCGGATGCCCCCATGGCAGACACCCGTAAGATGCTCCGCCGGGTAACGGAATATGCGGACGATGTGTCGCTTGATCCAAGCGGCCGGATCCTGCTGAAAAAGGATCTGATCCAGCAGGCTCAACTGGAAAAGCCGGTATTGATCATCGGCGCCGGTCGGCGGGCAGAGATATGGAATCCTGCGATCTATGCCGAGGATATGTCGGATATGACAGATGAACAAATGGAAGCGGAGTTCCGTCGGTTGGGATTCTGA
>JAZLKY010000312.1:0-4034 GCA_045597885.1 Acutalibacteraceae bacterium
AAGGGCGTTTTTCGCTCCGCCACCACCGGATGCAGAGATGCCAGGACCTCTGACAGTACCTGCGGTTTGACACCCAGGAAGATATAGTCACATTCTGCCGCTACCGTGGCATTGTCTGCGGTGACGGCATTGATTTTTTCAGCGAGCAGAGCGGCTTTGGCGGGATCGGTATCCGCCAATCGCACGGCATCGCCTCCGGCGGCTTTGGCAACGGCTGTTGCCAAAGCACCGCCCATGTTGCCTGTGCCGATAAATCCGTAAGTCATTGTATAGGATGCTCCTTTCTCTTTAACGCACCTGCCCGTTGCCGGTGACAATATATTTGTACGTGGTCAACTCCCGCAAGCCCATCGGGCCACGGGCGTGCAGTTTTTGGGTGGAGATACCCATCTCACATCCCAGCCCGAATTCTCCGCCGTCGGTGAAACGGGTGGAGACATTGACATACACTGCCGCACTGTCTACCGCCGCAGTGAATCGGGCGGCGGCTCCGGCATCCTCGGTGACGATGCATTCGCTGTGGTGGGTGGAATGGGCGGCGATATGTGCAATGGCATCTTCTGTGCTGTCCACGATGCCGACAGCAAGGACATAGTCCAGAAATTCCGTATCAAAATCCGTCGCTGAAGCAGGCGTGCCGGGAATGATGGCGGCAGCCCGGCTGTCAAGCCGCAATTGCGCCCGGTGCGGACGGGCGGGATCGGTCAGCCGCTTCTCTAACAACGGCAGGAAAGCGGGAGCAATATCCCGGTGTACCAAACACACCTCGGCGGCATTGCATACGGAAGGGCGGCTCATCTTGGCATTGTCAATGATGTCGAGGGCTTTTGCCGGATCGGCATCTTTGTCCACATAGATATGGCAGATACCTGTCCCGGTCTGGATGCAGGGGACGGTTGCATTTTCCACACATGCCCGGATCAGTCCCGCACCGCCACGGGGGATCAGCAGATCGACCATCCCCTCGGCAGTCATCAGCTCGGCGGCACTCTGCCGGGTGGTATCTTCTATCAGATTGATCAGGGTGGAGGGGAGCCCCGTTTCCGTCAGTCCCCGGCGCAGTGCCGCCACGATGGCGGCGGCAGAACGGTACGCCTCCTTGCCGCTTCGCAGGATGCAGACATTTCCGCTCTTGACAGTGAGCGCCGCCGCATCGGCAGTAACGTTCGGGCGGCTTTCGTAGATGATGGCGACCACGCCGATGGGGACGGTCATCTTGGTGATGGTCATGCCGTTGGGACGCACCGCCTTCTCGACGATCTGTCCGACAGGATCGGGGAGAGCCGCTACCTGCCGGATGCCTGCCGCCATGGCGGCGATGCGGTCAGCATCCAGCCGCAGACGGTCAAGCATGACCGGGCTGACGGCGCTTTTGGCGGCATCGAGGTCGGCGGCGTTGGCGGCAAGGATCTGTTCTGTCTCCCGGCACAGGCTGTCCGCCATGGCGGACAGGGCACGGTCCTTCTGCGATCCCGTCAATGTACAAAGCAGGGCGGCGGCATCCTTGGCATCCTGTAATATCTCTGCTGTTGTTCTCATGTGACAGGCTCCTTTACGTTTTTTTGGCTTCAAAGAGAGTGCCGACGGCTTTCCCGGCAACGATATCGTACAGCACCGTCGGGTCCTTCCCGTTGGCAATGATCATGGGGATCCCCGCTTCTGTCACGGTGGCGGCGGCGTGCAGCTTGGTATCCATGCCGCCGGTGCCCAGGGCACTGCCTGTCCCGCCGGTCATCGCCAGCACTTCCGGCGTGATGCATTCCACACGGGACAGCAGCCGGGCATCCGGGTGTGTATGCGGATCGGCAGTATACAGCCCGTCGATGTCGGTGAGCAGGATCAGCAGATCCGCCTGAATATTGACCGCTACAACGGCGCTCAGCGTGTCGTTGTCACCGATGACGATCTCTTCGGTGGCGACCGTGTCATTTTCGTTGATGATCGGTAACGCTCCCAATTCCAACAGCCGGAACAGCGTATTACGGAAATTCTGCCGCCGGTCTTCGTGCTGGATCACATCAGCACCGGTGAGCAGGAGCTGGGCTACGGTGTGGTTGTGTTCGGTGAACAGCTTGTCATAGGTGTACATCAGCTCACACTGTCCGACGGCGGCGGCGGCCTGCTTGGTCGGGATATCCGTTGGACGCCCTTTCAGAGATAACTTGCCGCCTCCCATGCCGATGGCACCGGAGGAAACCAATACCAGCTCGTGACCGGCATTTTTCAGATCACTCATGACAGTGCATAACTGTTCAACCCGCCGGATATTCAATAACCCCGTGGGATGGGCAAGGGTAGAGGTGCCGACTTTGATAACGATTCGCATACAGGACCATCCTTTCTGATGAGAATATTACCACACTTTCCCGGATTTTGCAAGAAAAATCAGTTGCAAGTCGACAGTATATATGTTAATGTAAAGACAGAGGGTCTCCGCAGAGAGACTGTTGTACAGCAAGGCAAGGAGAGGATCGTATGGAGGAAGCATTTTCCCGTACCGCACGGTTGTTGGGAGAACAGGCAACAGCATTGCTTTCCCGCAGTCGGGTAGCAGTCTTCGGCATCGGCGGAGTGGGCGGATATGCGGTGGAGGCGCTGGCACGGGCCGGGATCGGTGCGCTGGAGCTCATTGACCGGGATACGGTCAGCATTTCCAACATCAACCGTCAGATCCTTGCTACTGTCGACACCGTGGGACGGGATAAGGTGACGGTGGCGGCGGAGAGGATCGCCTCCATCAATCCCGCCTGCCGGGTGACACCCCGGAAGCTGCTCTATCTGCCGGATACGGCGGCGCAGGTCGATCTGTCGGGAATGGATTATGTGGTGGATGCCATAGATACCGTGACCGGAAAACTAACTATCATCGAGCAGGCGAAGGCCGCCGGCGTGCCGGTGATCAGCTGTATGGGGACAGGGAACAAATTGGATGCGACGGCGTTCCGGGTATCTGACATCAGCCGGACGGTCGGCTGTCCGTTGGCACGTATCATGCGGAAAGAATTGAAGCGGCGGGGCATCACCGATGTGAAGGTCGTTTGGTCGCCGGAGCTGCCGCTTGTGCCGGCGGACGGGGAGGGCGGTGATGATGCCCGACGGGCATTGCCCGGCACGGTATCCTTTGTTCCTCCGGTAGCGGGCATGATATTGGCGGGAGAGGTGATCAAGGACTTGTTGTCACGGAATGCGCCACCGACAGGATGGTAAATTTCGGCTTGGATCCCGTTGCCTTAGCCTGTCTTTAAGGCGGTCCGGGAATCCGTCTGTTAAAATCCAACGGAAAACGTAAAAAAAATTTATTTTTTTTATTGACATTTGTGAGTTTTTCAGTACAATAAAGAGTAGCGTATTTCAAAAAATATCAGGAGGAACGCAACATGAAAATTATGTCCAAGGCAAAAAAAGTCATCGCTGTCGTTCTGTCCGTAGCCATGCTGATGTCCTGTATGGTATTCAGTGGCTTCACGGCGCAGGCAGAGTTGACATCGTACACCGAAACATTCCTGGATGCGACCGGTTCCTGCGGTTACAAAACGGACAAGACTGCCACGAACAATGTGGTCCGTGACAACATCTCCGTCCTGCAGGATAAGGGCGCTGCCGGCAAGAACGAAGCCGGCGAAATGATTCTGACCATCAACAATGCGGCAGAATCCTCCTATTTGGGCGGCTTCCGCATTAACGGCGACAAGACCGGTGCCAACAAGGTGTTCAAGGTCACTTTCTGGTACAATGTGACCAGCAACACCGGCAACAGCAAGATCTTCGCCTCCATTGGCTCCAACAACTGGGCTTCCTGCGCATTCCGTACCGGTTTGGGCAACGGCATGGGCAACAACGAGACCTTTGTGGCGGACATCAACGACAGCACTCCCAAGGGTCAGTGGAAGCAGGCGTCTGTCCTTGTCAACTCTACCTCCAACGTACAGGCGAACGCATTCCACATCTATGTCGGGGGGGAGATCGGTGCTTCCGTTTCCGTGCGGTTTGACGATGTGAGCATCGAGGCCGCCAACGGGGCGAAGATCACCCTC
>JAZLKY010000313.1:0-3638 GCA_045597885.1 Acutalibacteraceae bacterium
CGCCGCCGCTCACCGACATACCGCTCCAGCAATCCGTCCTTGAGCGGGTTGGGGATCACCGTCTTTTCTCCTTTGATCATGCTGTAATATGCCGCCTCGTCCGGTGTCTGGAATACCGCCTTGTCACACCGCCGGCAGTACCGATCCCGCATCTTCATGATATTCGGCGGCATATCCGGGCGCACAGGATTGTTGCGTTCGCAAAAAATTGTCGTAACCTTTGTCCCACGGGCAGCCATCAGCATGGCGATATTGGAACGGATCAAAAAACCGAATGCCGTACTGTCGGGATGCCGTTTGAGCAGTTCCCGGTAGGGCATGGCGAATGTCGCATAAAAATAAAACCGGGTTTCGTTGATTCGGGGCATCCGGTCGTATCGGTGCAATTTCAGCATCAACGGTTTACAGTACCCCTGCCGGATCTTTTTGTACAACCGAAAATACTTTTGCACTGTTCTGCCGTACCAAGAAGTCACCGGCAAATCTTCTGCATAGTATAACTTCACTCTATCATCTGTTTCGTAGGCAAGCGGTCGCTTTTTCATCATGACGATACCGGTATTGTTTCCCGCCGCCGCCATCGCCGCCGATACGACCGACACCACCCGTTCCGCTCCGCCACCGCCGAGAGAGTCAATAAAAAAGAAAACCTTTTTTGGTCTATCTGCCACAGTCGATCAAATCTCCATTCCACATAAAAGACCTCTGTCTTTTATTCTACCACATCCGCTTAATTTTGGCAAGCCCGCGATAGTATAACCTGCCGATCCCGCCGCTGCATTTTATCTGCAGTTTTCGGTCTCCGAATCCGTGATGTTGCAACACATTCTTTTTAAATGACCGGATCTCCGACGACCGGGATACCTGTTCATCTGCAGACAGATTGACATATTTATTGCACAGCACCGATTTGGCAATGCGGACCATATACATCTTCGCCGCCTCTCCGGCGATTTCGCCGCCATCATATCGCCCGACCAGATCGGTATAGATCGACAGCATGCTGTCAAATTTTTTGAGCCGATTCTTATCGGATGTCATGATGGAACCTGGACGGCGGCGAATATGATAAAGAATTTTATCACAATGTGCAATTCTTCCATTTCCCTCATAAATCAAAAAGGAAAACAAATCGTCCTCGTGAACGATCCCTTCTTTGAATCGAAAACCGTGCTCCGTCAAGTATGATTTTCGAAAAAAGCAATATGGAACCGGTGGACGAAAATCGCCATTTTTTAATAGTTTCAACAACTGGAGTTTTCCGTCGACAGTCGGGTATTTCTCTCTTGTTCGGAATTTGGATAAGTCTTCAGGAGCATCCAGCCCTTCATAAAAAGGCGTTCTTTCAAAAAAAACCATATCTGCCTTTTCATTCAAAACGACTGCGATCAGTTGCTCAATCGCATCCGGCTCGATATAGTCGTCACTGTCCAAAAAATAAATGTATTCGCCATCAGCCGCATCCAGTCCCGTATTGCGGGCGGAAGACAGCCCGCCATTGGGTTTATGGATCACTTTCACCCGCTTGTCCTGCCGGGCATAGCGGTCGCATATCTTCCCACTGCTGTCTGTCGAACCATCGTCTACCAGGATAATTTGCAGCTCTCGGTATGTTTGTTGCAATACACTTTGAACACATTCATCCAAGTATAGTTCCACATTATAAACCGGAATAACAATACTCACCAATGGCATCTAATCCTCCTTAGGCGCCATCTTTTCTTCCATGGGCAAGCGCCACAAACTTCCCAAATATTCATCCCGTTCTCTTGTCCAAGTTCCCTCATAGGGACATATTCCGCTATTTGGTGTAAAAGTCATTTCTCCAAACAAGATTCCACTTGCTAAGTCGTACAAATCAACACGAACGAAATCAAAACCTTCGGATAATTTCGTAGCAATAGTAACCATTTCGTCAAAGTGTTTCGGACGCTCAATCTCATATGGAAAAGGAGAAAAAGCACTTCCCAATTTCCAATCCATTTTGTTCCACTGAAGATCGTACTGAGCAATATATGCCGTATGTTTTTCCGGATCTCTATGGCCAATACATCTAACAAACATCGGCTTACCGTGAAAGCAAAGAAATTTGTAATCCAAAAGCTCTTCATCCAGTTCATCAATATATTCTTCAGCAATAATCTTGGGAGAGATGTCCCGGTAATGCATCTCAAATCCCTTGCTGAAGCAATATGGGAATCTCAACCAGTAACGCAGATTCTCCTTTGCTATTCTCCGATTCAAATCATCTTTATTCTTTACAATAATATTTGTTCCGGATCCATTGTTGGTCTTCAAAACAAATTTCTTCGGTAATCTATCAAAATCAATTTGTTCCGGCAAATCCCACACACCCACCAAAGGAACCAAATATTGTTCGCCGATACGATCACTCACCCAGTCACGAACAGCGAATTTGTCAGTCAACAAAGCAAAAAGCGGATTGTGATCATACAGTTTCCGCCATTGTAGTTTTTCACAATAAGTCACCGGGGGATCCAGGTTTAAATCACAGCCCATTCGCTCTCGATAAAACTTTTTTAATTCATCCAGGTAATCCTTCTTATCCATCTGTTCATATTTTTGACATTTCTTCAATGATCGTTTATGCTTACCCTTTAAGTCATGCAGTTCCATTTGTCCGGGGAAGAAGAAAATTCCCACTCTTCGGACAAGAGTTTTTATATGAAGTAACATAACTCCATCTTCCTTTCAATAGATTTGCAAGTTGTTTTTTATGTTTTAATGCCAAATCAGCCGTATCAGAATCGAATTCTCATTACTTGTGAAAAACCATTCTTCGTATCTTTACAACTGCAGGGACTAACTTTCTTTTCTTCCAGAAAAACTGCGTCAATGACCGCAAGGTTTTTCCGGCATTTTGCGATTTCATCAGTCGGTAATACAGCAAATATTCCTCTTTCATCGGCAGGTCTGCCACACTGTCCAAACATTCCAGGCAAACATCGTCAGTCAATACTTGACGGATCTTTTCTTTTCGGTCAATACCGCCCGGAGCGTTTAGCTCGTTGCGCAATACCATCGTACAGAAATAAAAGGTCGAAACCGCATTCATCCTGTGAAAATCAAAAGCAGTATATCCGTCCGTCACTTCTTTCAAGTGCAGCATCAACGCCCGGATCGACTGCCACATGTTTTTTGAATAGTTTCGTGATTTCGATTCGGGATTCGGACGATTATGATACAAACTTTTATCAAGGAAGAAATAACTGTTTGCATGGATCGTCGCTTCAAAAGAAAACGCCAGATCCTCACAACGGCGGCTTCCGACAAAGAAGCGGATATAGGCACTTTCCAACACTTCACGCCGATAGATGCGCAACCAGTTACACCACCGGATCGAGCGAAAAGTCCCCGTTTGCGTTACACAGGGAAGCAAAAACGGAAAGATCTCCTTTTCCATCTGCCCCCGATCATAATAACCGGGGCGGATGAAAATATATTCGTTTGCACCCGGACACTCATCCTCAAACACACGGCAGTAAACGATATCGCAATCTCCGTTATCTTTTGCCACACGATACAGTTCCTCATACATATGAGGATCCACCCAGTCATCCGAATCAATGAATCCCACATACTCCCCGCAGGCATTTTCCAAGCCCACATTCCGGGCA
>JAZLKY010000314.1:0-4048 GCA_045597885.1 Acutalibacteraceae bacterium
CGGGACGGGCAGCCGGGGGAGGGGGTCGTTGACCGTCAACACGTCACGGATACCTTCCTGGGGCTTGATATCAACACCTTTTTGCTGATCTATGCCGCCGTGTACGTTTTTGCCACATTGATTCCCGCTGTCATTGCAGCCCGTTGTTTCGGGAAGCGATTTTGTCCGATCACGGCAGGAAGCCGCTTTTCGCCTGCTGACGGTTTTTTCGGTATCCTTGTGGCTATGGGTTCCTGCGTTTTTGCAAACTACCTGGCGGACCGCATTATGACTATTCTTTCTTTTTGGGGCATCCCGATCCCGACTACACCGACATTTGTGGATGATCAGAATGCTTCTGTTCTGCTGGATCTGCTGGTTTTTGCATTACTGCCGGCGCTGCTGGAAGAGATCGTTTTCCGTGGATATGTCTTGCGGATCTTTCGTCCTTATGGCGATTGGTTTGCTATTTTGATTTCTGCAGCTCTGTTTGGGCTGATGCACGGGAATGTGATGCAGATCCCTTTTGCTTTTGTGGTGGGGATCGCTTTGGGTTGGCTGTATACCGTGACAGACAACCTATGGCTGCCGATGACAGTTCACTTCTGCAATAATGCCATGAGTTCACTGCTTTCTTATGCTGCGGCAGAAGCCATGGACGGACAGCGTGCTTATTATGCCTACCTGATCGTGATGACGGCACTGGCGGCGGTTGGTGTTGCTGCCTTCGTTGCGCTTTGTCTGTGTCGCAGTCCGTTCCTGCGCCGTCCGCCTGTCCGCAGTTTGCTGCCGGTCGGACAGCGTCTGCGCACGTTGTTTTGTACACCGTTGCTGTTGATCGCTTTGTTGGTCTTTGTTTTTGATTTGATTAGGGGGATCGGCACATGACCGATACGGAATACATGGATGTCGCCTTGTCCCTGGCACGGGATGCCGCTGACCGGGGAGAAGTGCCTGTTGGGGCGGTCGTCGTCAAGGATGGCTGCGTGATCGGCAGTGGTCAGAACCGACGGGAGAATGACCGTGATGCCCTTGCGCATGCCGAGATGGAAGCCATCCGGGAAGCGTGCCGCACCGTAGGTGGGTGGCGGCTTTCCGGTTGTACGCTGTATGTCACCTTAGAGCCGTGCCCTATGTGCGCCGGTGCTATCATCAACGCCCGGATTGATCGGGTGGTTTACGGAACCAAAGATCCTAAAGCCGGTTCCTGCGGTTCGCTGACAGATTTGTTCGCTGTCCCATTCAATCATCACCCCGTTATCGAGAGCGGTATACGGGAACGGGAGTGTTGTGCTGTTTTACAGGACTTCTTTCGTTCTATACGTTCTAACTGCAGAAAAGAGGGAAAACCGATTGCTACAGAAATATAACAACACCAACCGTTCTTGGAAGGAAGTGTGGGAATATTATCGGGATATCCGTTTCGACAATCTCCTTTCTTCCCGCTACAATCATACGCTGTGGGTGCTTTTTTGGCCGTTGTTCGGATTGGCGTTTGGATTGATGGAACGGGCGATGACGGTCGAATACCATCCGGTATACTGCGCACTGGATGATAAGATTCCATTCTGTGAATGGTTCGTTATTCCTTACTATTACTGGTTTGCTTTCCTGATCGGGGCTTTGGTATATACTTTTTTGGTCTGCCCTACGGTATTCAAGCGAAGTATGCGATTCATTGCTTTTACGTATATCACGACACTGATCATCTATTTGATCTATCCTACCAAGCAGGAATTGCGTCCGGAGCATTTTGTCCGGGAAAACATTCTTACCCGTATCATGGAGAGCATGTACAACTTTGATACCAATACGAATGTTTGCCCGTCCATCCACGTGCTGGGTGCATTCGGCGGTTGCTTTGCTCTGATGGAATGCGAGCCGTTTTGTTCCCGGCGGTGGCGCTGTGTCAGCATGGCATCGGCTTTATTGATATCCGTTTCCACTGTTTTTGTCAAACAGCATTCGGTATTGGATGTTGTGTATGCTTTGCTACTGTGCGCTGTGGGGTATGTTGTGGTTTACGGACGTCATCTTCACAAGACGGAAAAAACGGCGGTTACCGTGAAGTAGAGCAGAAAGGAACGACAGAATGAACGTCTTGATATTATCTGCCAACACCGGCGGCGGACATAACTCGGCTGCTAATGCGATCCGGGAAGAATTGAACGCCCGTGGTGTTCGGGTGGAGATCGCTGACTGTCTGGCTTTTTTCTCAGAAGCGGTATCCAATCTGATCTGTTGGGGATATTCCTATATTTGCCGGAATATGCCCCGACTGTTCGGAAAAGCATATGAATATGAGGAAAAACATTCTACTCAGCCCTTATATGATACGATCAAATTGGGTGCAGAGAAGTGCTACCGCTATCTTTGCAAGGGAGACTATGACCGGGTGATCTGCACACACGCCTTTGCCGGCATCATGATGACAGAGGTGATCGACAGGTACGGCGAAGTGATCCCCTTCAGTTTCGTCGCTACGGATTATACCTGCAGTCCCAGTGTCAATATGATCAAGGCAGAAGTGACCTTCATCCCGGATGAATCTTTGCGGCAGGAATTTGTTTCCTGCGGTGTTCCGGCAGAGCGCATTGTTGTATCCGGTATCCCTGTACGGCGCACTTTCCTTCATTCTTTGGATAAGACAAAGGCAAGACAGATGCTGAATTTGCCGGAGCAGGGACGCATCGCTTTGATTTTCAGTGGCAGTATAGGATGCGGCAAAATGGATCAGATCGCTGACGCACTGGAAAAACAGTTGCCCTCGGATGTGACGTCAGTGATCATTTGCGGTCATAATGAGCAGGTCTACAGAACACTGTCAGAGCAGGATCTGACCAAAACGGTAGTGGTAGGATATACCGATCAGATGGATGCCTATATGGCGGCAGCAGATGTTTGTCTTTGCAAGCCGGGCGGCTTATCCTCTACCGAATTGCTGATGATGAAACTGCCTGCGCTGTTTTTGCTTACTGTTCCGGGTTGCGAGAGCAGGAACTATAATTTTTTTCTTTCCCGGCAATTGGCAGTGGGAGCACTGAACTGGGATGATGCCATCAGAGGATTGACTGATTTGCTGTCTGTTCCGGGACGGCTGGAGGGCTTACAGGAACGGCTGAACGCCTACTGTATACCCTTCGGTCCGGAAGTGGTCGCTGACTGGGTGACATCGGAACAGCCAGACAGATCATAATTGTTCGAATCAAGCGCAGATGCGCTGTCCTCCCCGTCGATCAGCCGTATGGCTGTGTGGGAAGGACAGTGCATCTGTTTTTTTGGCATCTTTTTTTGGTTCGGCGAAGCGAAACTGTTGACATGACCGACCATTCTCAACGGGAAAACCATGTGGGGTGTTGTCCATTTGTGATTATTTTATGAATGGAGTCCAACGGAGCGATTTTGCAAAAATTCCGTTGTCCGATCTTACTGCTGTCACATAGGAGGATGACCTGACGGGCATTTTGAATATAGACACGCTTCAGATCGGCTTCGTTCTCGTCTGAATCGGTCAGTCCCGTTTCTTCATCTACCCCCCGGCAGGAAATGAAGGTGATATCGGCATTGAACTGTCCGGCGAACCGGGTCGCCGAGCTGCCGATGAAGGACATCGCCCCGCCCCGAAGATATCCGCCGGTGATATATAATTCGACACCACTGCAATCCGCTAATACGCTGGCGGTTTTCAGCCCGTTTGTGATCACACGCAAATGCTGGAATCCGTTCAGATGACGGGCTAAATGCAGGACTGTACTGCTGGAATCCAAAAATAGTGTCTGTCCGTCCCGGACCAGTGGTAATGCCCGCAGGGCGATGGATTCTTTGGCGTTAAAATTTTCATTCTCCCGCAGGGTGAGCGGAAAATCCCGGCTGTTGGCATCAATGTGTACGGCACCGCCGTGGGTACGCCGGATCAATCCACTGTTTTCCAGGATCTGCAGATCCCGTCGTATGGTCGCTCCGCTTGAGTATAATTCGGTGCACAATTCTTCCACGGTGACGGCTTTTTTCTTGTTCAAAATATGCAGTACACGGTTTTGTCTTTCCAAAGGTAACATGAAAGCACCTC
>JAZLKY010000315.1:0-4651 GCA_045597885.1 Acutalibacteraceae bacterium
GAACGTCCTTTTTGTTCCGACAAAAGAGGGTGTCCCTTCCGCAGTGGAACAGATGCTTTGTACGGGAGATGTGATCTCGGTGGGCGGTTCCGTTACCTTGACAGAAACCGGAGTGATCGACCTCATCCGTCAGGATCGCTACAAATTCCTTGATCGGTTCCGCAAAGGCTTAACGCGGGAAGAGCAAATGGATCTGTTCCGCCGTTCTTCGTCGGCAGATGTGTATATCAGTTCGTCCAATGCTGTAACAGAGGAGGGTGAGCTGTACAATGTTGATGGGAATGCCAATCGGATATCCGCCATTGCTTTCGGACCCAAAAAGGTGATCATTGTCGCTGGTGTCAACAAGATCGTTTCTGATTTGCCTGCGGCAGTACGGCGTGTCAAAACGGTCGCCGCCCCGCTTAACGCAAAGCGGCTCGAACGGGACACTTATTGCTGTAAAGAGGGACACTGTTTAGGCTTGGATGGAGGAATGACCGATGGCTGTCAAAGTCCCGGACGCATCTGCCGTCATTATCTGATCACCGGAAAACAGGTCGAGCCGAGCAGGATCACCGTCGTTTTAGTAGGGGAAGCGTGCGGATTCTGAACGGATATTTATGATTTTTCTGACATAAAGATTAGTATCGGACTATCACGGCGGAAAGGGTCGGTCTTTTGTCATGAAAAAATCATTGTGGATGGTTGTTTTAGGAGCGGTGGTCATTGGATTGACCGTTGGAGCCTGTTCGTCTTTGTGCCGTATCCCGGTGTCTGTTTCTCTGCCTGCCGGATCGGGTCATATTCTTCTTGATCCGGGACACGGCGGAGAGGATGGCGGTGCGGCGGCAACGGATGGGACTCTGGAAAAAGATATCAACTTGGATATCGGTTTGGATCTGTATACTCTGTTAAGGTTGTGGGGATATTCGGTGAAAATGACACGGCAGACTGATGTTTCCATCCACACAAAGGGGCAGGAAGCTATCCGCAACAAAAAAGTCAGCGATATGCATAATAGGCTTGCTATGTATGAACAGGCGGATTTAGTCATATCCATTCACCAAAATCATTTCTCCATTCCGAAATATAACGGGGCTCAGGTATTTTACTCCGGCAATTCCGAGAAAAGCCGCTTGCTTGCTTCGGCTGTCCGGCAGGAGCTGATCACCCGATTACAGCCGGAGAACAACCGGGAACTGAAGCAGGCGACCGACGGAATATATTTGTTATATCATACTACCCGTCCCGCCATTTTGGTCGAATGCGGATTCTTATCCAACCGGGAAGAGTGCGAAAAATTAAAACAGCCACTGTACCGTCAGCAGATCGCTTTTTCGATTTTTTGCGGCTATTGGCAGTATCAAATGGCAGAATAGGAGGGCATTTCGATGCCTGCAAAAGAAAGGACCGCTTATATTTGCCGGGAGTGCGGCAGTGAATTTTCTAAATGGCTGGGACGGTGTCCCGGCTGTAATGCATGGAATACCATAGAGGAACAGGTGATCCTTCCCACCGGCTTGAAAAGCGGTTCACCTAAACATCATGCTTCTGTCCGCAAAATAACCGAGATACAAACCGATGAGCAATTTCGGTATCATACCGGCTTAAGAGAGCTGGACCGTGTGCTCGGCGGCGGGATCGTCCGTGGCGGGATGATGTTGATCGGCGGAGATCCCGGAATAGGAAAGTCCACGCTGTTATTGCAGATTTGTGCCTATTTGGGACAAAAACTTAAAATTCTGTACGTTTCCGGAGAAGAGTCAGAAGGTCAGATCAAACTACGTGCTGACCGTTTGCAGGTTATGACGGACAACCTTTCTGTTTTGTGTGAGAATGATCTCGGAACAGTCCTTTTATCTGTAGAGTCTGAACAGCCGGATATTCTGATCATTGATTCCATACAGACGATGAATTTAGCAGAGATCGCCTCTGCTTCCGGCAGCGTGACACAGGTGAGGGAATGCACTTCTGCGATCATGCACTGTGTAAAAAGATTAAACATACCCACCTTCATTGTCGGTCATGTCAATAAAGACGGAGCGATCGCCGGTCCGAAGGTCATGGAACACATCGTCGACTGCGTCATGTATTTTGAGGGCGACCGACATTCCAGTTACCGCTTGCTGCGCTGTGCTAAAAACCGATACGGATCGACCAATGAGATCGGTGTTTTTGAAATGGGCAATGTGGGGCTGACCGAGGTGGACAATCCGTCTAAAATGTTGCTCTCCGGTCGTCCGTTGAATGTCAGTGGTGCCTGTGTTGCCTGTACGGTTGAGGGTACACGTCCTATGCTCGCAGAAGTCCAGGGATTGGTTTCACCTTCCGGGTTCGGCAATCCACGGCGAATGACGACCGGATTTGATAATAACCGCCTGTCCTTATTACTTGCCGTGCTGGAAAAGAGGGCTGGATATTTTTTCTCCAACTTAGATGCCTATGTCAATGTAGTTGGGGGACTGTGGCTGGAAGAGCCTGCTGTGGATTTGCCGGTGGCTTTGGCGTTGATTTCCGGTTTGAAAGATACAGCAATCCCCGCCGACATCATGGCATTCGGAGAAGTCGGGCTGACAGGTGAGATCCGGGCTGTTTCCAACGCAGATCTGCGTGTCGGAGAAGCCGCCCGTTTGGGCTTTCGTCGAGTGATCCTGCCATACCATAACCTATCTGCCGTCACGACCGGAACGGACATCAAGATCATTGGCGTCAAAACAGTGCGGGAGGCTTTTGAAGTTATACAGGACGGTGAAAGTGCCACGGTATGAAAAAACTATTTAGCGTAAAGAACTTATTTTGGTTGGCAACAATCGTGGTTACAGGAGCGGTATTCTTCACGCTTGGCCGTCGCTATCCGTCAGCTTCCTTTGTGCAAACGGTGCAGACGGTTTATTCTACCGACCAAACAGCCGATGAATTGCCGCAGACCGAAGCAACAACGGCTTCTCCTGCCGATGAGATCTCCCGATCCGGGACAACGACTGTAGAAAATATGCCATCTGAGACGACAAAAGCCGCTTCATCAGAAACCGAGTATCCGACCGAAACCGTCGGCATTATTGATCTTAACATTGCAACCGAAGCGGATCTGATGCGTATCAAGGGTATCGGGGAAGTTTTTGCCAAACGGATCATTGATTACAGGGAACAAATTGGCAAATTCTCTTCGGTCGATGAATTGACTGAGGTTACAGGAATAGGAGAGAAACGACTGGAAAAATGGAGACCGTATTTGACCGTGCAATAGCCGATATAAAAAAGGGTTGAAATTCTATTTGCTTTATGGCATAATACTAACTGAGAAATTGAAGTTACGGAAAATAACGGAAAGGACAGACGGCAATGGCAGTAGAAATAAATCGCTTCGGTTATACCGCCGACGGAAAAGAAGTGCATAAGATCTCCTTACGTAACCGTAAGGGAACAGTCGTTTCTGTACTTGATTATGGGGCTACATTACAGGCTTTCATTGTGGATGGGAAAGACATTGTACTCGGATATGACAGTATGGAGGGATATCTTAACAATAACGGCTCCTATATCGGAGCCACTGTGGGTCGTGTATGCAATCGGATCGCTGACGGTCGGTTTTTCCTCAATGGTGAGAGGATACAGGTAGCCTGCAACGAGGAAAACCGCCACGGTCACTTACATGGCGGTGAAATAGGTTTTGATAAAAGAATATGGGATTTTTCCATCTGTGCAGATGACGGGAATGCAGTTGGTGTAACGTTTTCACGCATCAGTGCCGATGGGGAAGAGAATTATCCCGGAAACCTGCGGGTATCCACCACATATACTCTTTCCGATGACAATACGCTGACGATTACAGACTGGGCACTGTCAGATAAGGATACGGCGGTCAATCTGACCAATCATTCCTATTTCAACTTGAACGGTTGTGATGGCGATACTGTACTGGATACGGTACTCACTGTTCACGCTGATGAGATCACGCCGGTCAATGAGGTGCTGATCCCAACCGGCGAATTGATGCCGGTAGAAGGAACACCGTTAGATTTCCGCCGGGGGAAGACCATCGGTGAAGCGATCAGCAGTGACCATCCGCAGATAGCGGTCGCCGGCGGTGTTGATCACAACTTTGTCCTTTCCCGCACAGATACTGCAGAATACAAAGAAGCAGTCACAACTGTCAGCCCCCATACCGGTCTTCATCTTACCTGTTGCACTACATTACCGGGCATTCAGATCTATACCGCCAATTTTTTGGATGAGACTCATGGAAAATACGGAAAGACCTGGGGACGGTATCAGGGTTTCTGCTTAGAAACGCAATATTTCCCGGATTCAGTCAATCAACCCGATTTCCCGTCAATTATATTGCGGGCGGGACAACAGTATTTCAGCCGAACCTCATATCATGTGGAATAAAGGACGGTAATTCATGCGTGTGATAACCGGTACGGCACGTGGATGCCGTTTGGAAACACCGGAAGGAGACAGTACCCGTCCCACTACCGACAAAGTGAAAGAGGCGCTCTTTTCTGCCATTCAATTTGATATAGAAGGCAGAAGGGTGTTGGATTTATTTGCCGGTTCGGGACAGTTAGGAATAGAAGCATTAAGCCGAGGGGCGATAAAAGCCACATTTGTCGATAAAGATCCCAATGCGATCAGGATCATTCGCACCAATTTGCAGAAAGCCGGT
>JAZLKY010000316.1:0-7751 GCA_045597885.1 Acutalibacteraceae bacterium
CAAAGTTCCCATGCGGGCGAAGCACCGATACACGACAACTGCTCGGCATATTGATCCGCCCAATCATCAAGGGAGGCGCTGCCGACCAGTACGAACCGGGGAGCGATCGCCGCCAGCAGAAAATGCTGATCGAACGGGCGCCTGTCCGGGCAGAGAGCATATGTCTTGTACTGCTCACAGAACCAGAACGGAAAGATATCGGTTATGAATTTTACTGTTTCCGCACCGGGGGATTTGATGCGTTCATACGCCGCCCCGGAACAGCCGGAATCGTTGGAATAAACATAGCGGATACGGGTATCCTGCGCCGCACACCACAGCGCCGTCTTACCCAAACGGGAGTGACCTGCTACCGCTATGTTGTCTGCATCCACTTCGGGACGGGTGGAAAAGTAATCAATAGCACGGCTGGCGGCAAACGCCCACATACCGATCTTTCCCCATGAGTGTTCTCCCCTGTCGGGATACCGCCCCGCAAGCCCGGAAGTAAAATCACCGTCATCGGATGTGATATCACCGTAATTGATCACAACAAGTCCGAACCCGTTGTCAATGATCTCTTCCGCCGGAAAATAACAGTCATACGGATCGGAGCGAAAATTCATCAAAACGATCAACGGACTTTTCTTTTGCGGAACAAAAAACCATGCCGGAAACGAAAAAGGGGTCGTCGGTGTGTCAAAAGTGATTTCTACTCTCTCCAATACAGCATGACCGGCACAGCATTTTTTCTCGGTGTCCGTCACCGTCCCGACACCCAACGAGATCACATCAGGTGTATAGCCATATTCCTCCCGGCTGAGAATGTCGACGAGTTCCCGCCGCCGCGCCTCCCAGCAGTCTGCCGTTACCGCCTTCCCGTCAGCAAAACGGAGCAGATCGGGTGTGAAGGAGAAGTCCCTTTCGGCAATATGCTGTCCTGTTCTCTCCATGCCATGTCACCCCGTTATTTCTTCCGCAATCTGTTCTGCAAAGCCAGTACCTGCTGGCGGCGCAACTCGGTTTCTTCCGGAGCGGCAAAAAAACCGGCATCGGTTTTCTTCACCATGTCGCCCTCACGGACACCGTCCGGCAGTTGGTCGGCATTGACGGTGACAGTCTCTCCATTTTCATCCACCAACACTGCAAAAGACGACTCTATACGGTCAATGCTGAACAGCATCTCAACCGACCTCCTTTTCGGTTTCCACCGACAGCTCTTTCCCATCAGTGGTGAATACAATGTTACCGCAAACATCACTGCGGTACATTTTTATTTTCTGCTTTGACAGCAGAGCAATGGTTTCTTTGTGCGGATGACCGTAACTGTTTCCCTCACCGCAAGTGATCACCGCCGCAGCCGGATCGACCTTCTTGATAAAAGACGCCGAAGAAGAACTGCTGCTGCCGTGGTGTCCGACCTTGATCACATCGACCGGCGACACTGTACCGGCACGCAGGATATCTTTTTCCACTGCCGTTCCCGCATCCCCCATAAAGAGGAACTTTTTCTCCCCGAAGGACAGCAAAGATACGACCGACATATCGTTCTGGTCATCCGTCTCCTTTATCGGGGCAAGTAGGGTGATCTGTGCTGTGCCAACAGTAAACTGCATTCCCGGCTTTGCCTCGGCGAGCGGAATGTTCTTGTCGTCCACCGCCTGCAGCATCGAGAGATAAGTAGCAGTGGTAGGTGTGGCGTTCTCCGGCATGAATGCCATAATGAACTGTCCCACATCCATTGCCCGCAGAACATCTGCCATACTGCCGATGTGATCGGCATGCGGATGGGTAGCGATCACAGTATCCAGTTTTGTGATGCCCCGATTGCGGATATACTGTAAAATATCATCCGCATCGCCCCGTTCGCCGGCATCTATGAGCAAGGTTTCATTCCCCTGCCGTATCAGGATACAATCCGCATTTCCCACATCAATAAAATGCACTTGCAATTCTCCCGACGGAGTCTGTTTTGTTCCATCCACTGCGTTGAAGGCGGTTTGCCATCCGGGAAGACCGGATTTCGGAAACCGTTCACCGATCTCCAGTACCGCACAAACAACTACCAGAATCACGATCAATACAAGCCGTACCGTCTTTCTGTTCCAGCGAATGGCTGCTTTTTTCCCTGCCATAACTATGTACCGTTCCTTCTCACTGTCACTTGCTCTTTCAGACCTCTTCATCCCGATTCATGCTCATTTCGATCCACTGCTGACGGGTGATCAGTACCTTGCGGGGTTTACTGCCCTCGCTCGGCCCGATGATCCCCCGTTGTTCCATCTGATCAATCAACCGTCCGGCACGGGCATAACCGAAGCGCAATTTACGTTGAAGCATAGAGGTGGATATCTGCCCCGCCTCCACGGCGATCTCCACCGCTTGCGGCAGAGCCTCGTCAGTCTCCTCATCCGCACCGCCTTCATCGGCATCCGCACCACGGGAGGATGCCCGACCGGCGGCAGCCGCCTGCTTTTCGATCTCTTCAATGATCGACTGATCGTATTCTCCTGAGTTCTCTTCCTTCTTCAGGAATTCGATCACCCGCTCGATCTCACTGTTGTCGACAAAACAGCCCTGCACACGCAGAGGCTTCGACTGACCGACCGGCATGAACAGCATATCACCGTAACCAAGCAGTTTTTCCGCTCCGCTTCCGTCAAGGATGGTGCGGCTGTCAACGGCGCTCGCCACCGTGAGTGCCAAACGGGACGGGATATTTGCTTTGATAAGACCGGTGATGACATCCACCGACGGACGCTGTGTCGCAATGACCATATGCATCCCGGCGGCACGTGCCATCTGTGCCAGGCGGCAAATAGAATCTTCCACCTCATTTGCTGCCGCCATCATAAGGTCAGCCAACTCATCAATAACGATGAGGATCAGTGGCAGGGGACGGATCGAATCATCCAACCGTGCCATCTCATTATAACTTTTAATATCTCTCACATTGGATTCAGCAAACATCTGATAGCGTTTGAGCATTTCATTGACAGCCCAGGAAAGAGCGCCCGCCGCTTTTCGGGGATCGGTCACCACCGGCACCAGCAGATGCGGGATACCGTTATACACTCCAAATTCTACCTTTTTCGGATCAATAAGGATCAGTTTGACCTCATCGGGATTAGCCCGGAACAGAACCGACTGGATCATGGAATTGGTACAGACAGACTTTCCCGAACCGGTCGTACCGGCGATCAGCAGGTGGGGCATCTTTGCCAGATCGGTCAACACGGTATTGCCCTCGATATCCTGCCCCAGCGCAACGGTCAGTTTTCCTTTAGCATTGCGGAATTCGGTGGTGTCAAGCAACGAACGCAGGCTGACCGTCTGCCGGGCTTTATTCGGCACCTCGATCCCCACCGCCGCCTTGTTGGGTATGGGAGCTTCGATCCGTACACCGGTAGTCGCCAATCGCAGAGCAATATCATCCGCCAAGCCGGTGATCCGGCTGATCTTCACCCCGGCACTCGGCTCCAATTCGAACCGTGTGACCGCCGGTCCGCAAGTCACATCCGCCAACCGTGTGTGGATACCAAAATCCTCCAGTGTCTTCACCAGCAGATTTCCCTTTTCTATCACATCCGTATCTTCTCCCCGACCGGCTTTCCGGACAGGAGAGTCATTCAAAAGAGATAAAGGCGGCAACCGGAAAGAGAGCTCCGGCTCATTGGTCTGCTCCTGATGAACGCTCTCTGTTTTCTTTTTTTCCGACTTTTCTTCCGGTGTATCTCCGATAGGTTCTTCCATCATCTGCGCCGCTTTTTTCAGTTTTTCCAATTTTTCATCAGAGGAGGGAACGGAAACAGGCTTGACAGAAGGGAATACTGCCGGTTCCTCTGTCGGCGTCTCTTCGTGCTTAACGGATGATTTCTTTTTTCCGTATCCTTCACCCATATCCACATCAATGGATGAACGCTCCTTCTCCTCCCGCCGTTCAGCAGAATGAGCGATGGCCTGTTCAATGCTCTCTTTGGTCTTTTCAACCGGTTTGCGGAACATCTTGACCAAAGCGACAATGGTAGTACCCGTCACCAGCATAAAGAAAACAACCATCAGCAGAATAATGATGATCTTCGCACCGGTGTCACCGAACAGCTTCTCGATCGGCCAGCCAAGCAAAGTACCCAACACACCGCCGCCCCGATGCATCCTACCGTCTGTAAATCCTTGACGGATGGACTTCCAGTAGTTCATGTCGGCGGCATTGCAGGAGAAAGTAAAAACCACACTGTTAAGCATCACCACGAAAGCGGCACTCTCCCATACCCGTGCGCTGACACTGCCGGAGTCCTTGTCGGTCGCCAGCATAACCGCCACAAATGCTAACACAAAAGGCAGAATATACGCACTGAAGCTGAACAGTCCCAGTAAACTGTTATGTAAAAATGTCCAAACATTTTCCCCCTTGATGACAGCGAAACAAAACAGCAGTATCGCCACAGCCATCAAAATGACCGCTTCCATCTGTCGATGAGCATTCTGCTGTGCTACTGTCTGCCGTCCGGCAGAACCGGAAGCGGCTCTCTTCTTTTTTACAGCCATATTTTTTCTCCTTCTCCATCTATGTACGCCCTTATCGGGCGGCCTCGATCATACCTGTCAATGCATCCATTGCATCCCGCAGAGAGCCCAACCGATCAATCAGTCCCTCACGGACAGCCTCCTCCCCATCGAGAACGCTCCCTACATCGGTGGCAAGCTCCCCTGTATTCATGCACAGCTCGGAAAAACGCTGTGCCGACAGTCCGGAATGGGAACATACAAAATCGGTGATGCGCTCCTGCATCCGTCGAAAATGGGTGAATGCCTGCGGCACGCCAAGCACCAATCCGTTGATCCGCACCGGGTGGATGGTCATAGTGGCAGACGGAACGATAAAAGACTGCCGTGCTGCCACAGCCAACGGGACACCGATGGAGTGCCCGCCGCCCAATACCAATGATACTGTCGGCTTCTTCATCCCGGCGATCAGTTCCGCCAATGCCAATCCTGCCTCCACGTCCCCGCCGACGGTGTTGAGGATCAACAGCAAGCCATCGACCTCCCGGCTTTCATCCACTGCCACCAAACGGGGGATCATGTGCTCATATTTGGTCGCTTTGGTTTCTGACGGCAGGACGTAATGCCCCTCTATCTGTCCGACAATGGTCATACAATGCACTCGACAGCACCCATTATCGGTGGTCACCGACCCGTCATTCTCCGTCATATCGGATGATTCCTTCTGATCGGGGGAAGTATCCAGTGGCGGATGATCCTCCTGCGTGCAAAACTGTCTGTTGTTATCCATTTGATCGCCTCCCGGCTTATTGTGCCGAAAGACTGCTTTTATTATACTCCTTTTTTCCATCTATTTCAAGCAGAAAATTAAAAAACAGATCCCCAACCGTTCGAGGATCCGTTTTAACATTGGTCTATTTTTCGACAGTGAAAACGGCATATCCCATCGGCGGAATATCGTTGAGAAGCCGCACACCGTGCTTTTCTTTTTCCGCACGGCAGTTGATAGTATCCGTGATCTGCGTGAACGGGAAACCCAACCGCACAAAAGGCGTGAGGATATCATCGGAGAAGAAATTGAACAAACCGACGGTCACCGTTTCCTCATTCTGTTTGACGAGCAGATACAGTTCGGGACAGTTTTCGACCGATGCGGGAAGCGGATGCCCGAAAGCCCTTGCCGTATCTGCGATCTGCCGTTGACGGCAATAGGTCGTAGTGAGAGAGGAACGCCCGCATTCGAACGGAAAAACCAAAAATTGTTGTCCGTTCGCATTCACATACCGCAACACGCCGGGGATGCGTTTGCCGCCGACGGTGAATTCTGACAGCACCTCTGCCCCGTTGTTCGGCTGTACCGAATATACTGTTGTACCGAACGGCAATGCCACTGTTTCATCATAGGGGATGAAATACTCACTTGACGGATCACCGAACGGTTCGGCGGCGGAAAAACCGACATCAAACCCCCGCTCTTTGAGCCGCAAGGCGGCATGGATATCCAGTATCACGCCGTTTGCCATCTGCCGGTCTGTCAGTTCATCTGCCGCCATACCGAATGCGGCGGTCAGACCGTCATGGGAATCAAACGAAAGTGGCAGGGAGCTGTCCGTCAAAAACGGGATCGCCGGATCACACAGCCAGTTCCAACAGTCCCAACCGATTTTTCCGTCTGCGGGTTCGGGATGATCGGTCAGCACGACACGGTTGCGGGGCGTGATGACATAAATACCGGCATCCCGCTTGCCGGAGAACATCTGCCCGATCCTGTCGAGTTGCGGCAGATCACGGACATGGCGGGTGATATATCCCGTTTCATAGTCCGGGGATGAGGTGTAATCCAACATATATTTGAGGATGCCGTCCGTATGACAGGCGGCACGGGTAGCCATATCATAGAGTTCCAGCCGCATGGCGGGACAGTTGACTCTCGGACGGGGATAGGTATCCCCTTCGATCATGATCTCGCCGTCAAAATCACCGCACCAGCGCTTCTCCTGCCGTTGAAGTTCGATGATCTCGGTCACTGTGACGGGATTGAACGAAGACCAGTACGGCGCACCGATCAGGCGCAGGAGCGGTTTGGTATCTCCTGCGAGGATCATGGAAAGGTCGGTCGCAGACGCACCGTCCATCCCCCAGGTACAGTGTACCGAACAGAGACCGAGCCGGATCGACGGATCGACCTTGTTCAGTGCGGTTCGAAAACGCTTTGCGGCATTGCGTAAAGTGTCGCCCTGCACCTTCAGCCATCCGTCACGGTATTTTCCGGGTTTTCCGCAAAATACTTTTTGGCGTATTTCTTTGCGTGTCAGTTGTTCCCCCACCGCTTTGCAAAATAATTCCAGATGGGTGTCGCACAGACAGCCGTTCTGTCCGGTGTGCATGGACATCCGGAAATCGTCATCAAGCAGGATCACATCCGGAGCAAGTTTTGCCACATCGGCGATCCATTCCTCGACAAATGATAAAAAATATTCGTCTGCAGGACAGAAATTTCCGTTATATGTTTTGCCGAATGTATCCATCCACAGGCGCAACCCCCTGCCGCCATCGGTATCCTCAGGGGGGTGCTGCCAATGTCCGACCGTTTCTCCGATCCATACACCGACCTCAAATCCGTTCTTTCGAAAGAACGGAATACCCTCGGCAAGTAAGCGCAGTTGTTCGGCATAGTTTTTTTCATCAAATGTCCGTTCAAAAGCCAAAAAAATACGATCTGCCTTTGCCGCTTTGAGCATAGCCAGGATCGTATCCCGGCGTTTGAGCGTGTCCAACATGACAGGTACGCTGACCTTGTACATATAAACCCTCTTCTCATATCTTGTTTCCGAGATATGTCTGCATTCCGATCAAATGACCGTTCACATCCCGCTTCACCAATCTGCCGTGGTCGGGGGTGTCATATTCCGCAACGGTAACGGATGCATTGCTCACCCACGGGATATCCTTGATCCCGTCCGGCGAAGTATCCGTCCACACGGCTTCCATCACCCGGATGGGGGTGGCATGGGTAGCGATACAGACGATCCTGTCGGGGTGCTTTGCCACAATATCACGGATCGCCCCTTTTACCCGTGCCTGCATCTGTAAAACCGACTCACCGCCGGGGCACTGCGCCCGTCCGATGTTCTCACGCCAGACACGGCATGCCTCCCGGTCCTCCCGGTCCTCATACGGATGCCCTTCCCATATGCCGCCGTTGATTTCCCGCAGGAGCGGCGTAGTGTACAGCGAAATGCCTTTACAGTCGGCAATGACCTTTC
>JAZLKY010000317.1:0-3001 GCA_045597885.1 Acutalibacteraceae bacterium
TCCCGGCAATCCGGTTTCCACGGCGCAGTCCCCTGTCCGTCAAAGACATAATCGGTGGAAATATAAGTCATTTTACAATCGAGGGCTTTGCATATGCGGGCAATATTGGCAGTGCCGCCGGCATTGACCGCCCGTACCAGATCCCGTTTGTCCTCGTCCTCTGCGGCATCCACCGCCGTCCAGGCGGCGCAGTGGATCACCCCGTCCGGGGCGGCTTCCCGCAGAGCTGCTTCTACTGCTTCGGCATCGGTGATGTCCAGTGAAACATACGGAGCGGCGGTGACGGGAGAACCGTCTGCCGTACCGCTATACTGTTCTGCCATATCAGAACCGACGGCAGTATGTCCCCGCCGGAGCAGTTCGTTCATGACATCATGCCCCAATTGACCACCGACACCGGTCACAAAAAATTTCATTACACATTCTCCCGGTTTCCGTACATTTTTTCATAATAGTTGCGGTATTCACCGGAAATGATGGTCTCCCACCACTCCCGGTTGTCAAGATACCACTGAATGGTCTTCTTGATGCCGTCGGCGAATTTGGTTTCCGGCAGCCAGCCCAGTTCCCGATGGATCTTGGTCGGGTCGATCGCATAGCGCATATCGTGACCTTTCCGATCCCCTACGTGGGTGATGAGGGATTCCGGCTTGCCCAGTTCTTTGCAGATGATCTTCACGATATCAATATTCTTCATCTCATTGTGACCGCCGATGTTGTAGACTTCACCGACACGTCCCTTGTGGATGATGAGATCAATGGCTTTGCAGTGATCCTCCACGTACAGCCAGTCCCGGACATTGAGTCCCTCGCCGTATACCGGCAGAGGTTTGTCGCCCAGTGCATTGGCGATCATCAACGGGATCAGTTTTTCGGGGAAATGGTACGGCCCGTAGTTGTTGGAGCAGCGGGAGATCGACACCGGCAATCCGTAAGTGCGGTGATACGCCAGCACCAGCAGATCGGCGCCTGCTTTGGAGGAGGAATAGGGAGAGCTGGTATGGATCGGGGTCTCCTCCGTGAAGAAGAGATCGGGACGGTCCAGAGGCAGATCGCCGTATACCTCATCGGTGGAAACCTGATGATACCGCTCGATGCCGTACCGGCGACAGGCGTCCATCATGGTGGCGGTACCGATGATGTTGGTTTGCAGGAAAATGCCGGGGTCCTCAATGCTCCGGTCAACATGACTTTCAGCCGCAAAGTTCACGACGATGTCCGGCTGTTCCTCCTCAAAAAGCCCGAATACGGCTTCCCGGTCACAGATATCCGCCTTGACAAAACGGAAACGGGGATTGTCCATTACGCCCGCCAAGGTAGACAGATTACCCGCATAGGTCAGTTTGTCCAGACAGACGATGCGATAATCCGGATGTGCCTCCAGCATATGGAAGATGAAATTGGAGCCGATGAAGCCGGCGCCGCCGGTAACGATAACGGTTTTACTCATAAGATCGTTCTCCTGTCTTTTATGTGGTTTATTGCAAGAATACTTCGGCATAACGTGAACAGATATATTCCCAACTGTATGCCGTGCGGATGCGTTCTTTTGCTTTGATGCCGAGTTCCTCCCGTGCAGACGGTTCCATGGCATCCGCCCGGTCGATCAACAGCGCCAGATCTCCCGGTTCTTTCGTCCAATAGAGGGCAGCGTCCTGTGCCACCTCCTGGTTGAAGCCTACTGCCAGCAGCAGGTTGAGCGAGGTGGCACCGAGAGCCTCCAGCAGGCTGGGGTTGGTCCCGCCGACCTCATGTCCATGGAAATAGCCGTAGGCCTCTTCCCGTATCTTCATCAGGAGTTCGGAATCGTATACCGTCCCGACAAATTTGATCCGGGGATCCCGGCGAAAATGCAGTCGCTGTTCCAATGCCGCAAGAAATTTTTCATCTGCGGTGGTGATAATCGCAAAGTCTCTGGTGCTGTGACTCTGCATAAATTCCCGGATCATGGTCTCGTAGTTGTTCTCCGGAACGAATCGCCCTACCACCAGATAGTATTCCCCGGCACGAAGCCCCTTTTCCTTCAGCCAGGCCTCATAGCGGTCCTCAGCACCGATACTGGGACGTGTCTCTGCTCCGTAAGCAATGAAGGTGGTCTGCGGTTTGAACGATGGATAACTGTCCAAAATATACCGCTCGATATTGACCGAATCACAGATGATCAGATCACTGTCCCGTACCATCAGCTCTTCGGACTTCTTCCAGTACCACCGGATGGGGCGGCTCCATTTGGCACGCATCCATTCGTGCCCGTCGGGATTGAGATAGACCTTGCCGCCCAGCCGATGGATCTGTTTGCAGTATCGACGCATGAACGGACCGATGCGGCACGCCATGATATAAACGATAAAATCGGTAATGCTTTGTTCTTTGACATAACGGCAGACGGCATCCAATGCCTTGATGTCGTAGTATATGGCTACTGCCGGGCCAATGGACGGCACCCGGATCTTGAAACACCGGGTGTTATGATACGTGAATTCCGTGGTGTTTCCCCTGGCGTTTTTGAGAATGTTCGTCACGCCGGGCATCCCGCTCTCATCCATGCAGCCGGAGCCGTTGGCTTTGCACGCCGCATGATACTGCAGACGCTCATCGTTCTGATGGTATTCTGTCAATTTATTGATGAAAGTCTCATATCCGCCGTACGCCCCCAGCGACTTGGCGCCGATGAGGAAAATGTGTTTTACTGTCTGTTCCCGTGTTGCCATAGCTGCCCTTCCTTAATGGCGGTCATCTACGAATTTGCCGTCCATAACGTCCTTCAGAAGTTCCGCGAGAACAGCAGCGTTGTCGCTGTCAGCATCCTTATAGCGAAGTACGTCGAGAACAAGGCTGAGAACGATGGTGATCATGTCTGCTCTGTCGCGTGCGTAGTCGGAACCGTCGCCGTTGGCGGCAAAGCGCATCTTGTAGGTATTTTCATAAGAGGTGGTCACGGAATTATACTTGACAACTTCGCCGAGAGCGAACTTTTCAAGCGTGTATCCGATAGCGCCGC
>JAZLKY010000318.1:0-2926 GCA_045597885.1 Acutalibacteraceae bacterium
AACTGATTTGACGGTTGCTGTTGCCTTTTGTGTACAGGAAGAATTGGGTTGCCGTGGCGCATCGGTCATTGCCCGGCAACTGCATCCGTCAGCCGCTTTGTGTACAGATGTGAGCTTTGCTTTAACACCGGATGGAAAACCGTCAAAATGCGGTAAAATGGGCAAAGGTGTGATGATCGGCATTTCTCCGATCCTCGATCATTCTCTTTCGGCACAATTACACTCGATGGCATTATCTGCCGATATTCCATATCAAACAGAAGTCATGAGCGGCAGCACTTCTACCGACGCAGATGTGATCAGTATCGCCAACGAAGGAATACCGACAGCTTTATTGTCTGTACCCCTACGGTATATGCACACCCCTATAGAAACAGTTGATGTTCGTGATATCATTGCTGTCGGTGATCTGATGGCTAAATGGATCACAGAAGGGGGGCGTCACCATGAATAAAGAAAGATTGGCAGCCCTTTGTGATCTGGACGGTGTTTCCGGCTACGAAGAGAATGTCCGGGAATATATTCTATCCGAGCTCGGCAAAAGCACGGCTCCCAAGACCGTGAATGTTGACAAAATGGGCAATATCCTGGTTCACTTACAGGGAAAAAGCAAAGGGAAACTTCGTTTGCTGTTTGACGCTCATATGGATGAAGTCGGCATTATTGTCACGAGTATTACCGATGACGGATTTTTACTGTTTGATACGGTTGGCGGAATTGACAAACAAAGCTTGTTTGGTAAAAGAATTCGTTTCGGCAGCACCACGGGGGTGATCGGCGGGAAAGCGATTCACCAATGTTTAAAAGAAGAAAGCAAAATGATCCCGAAAATTGATTCGATGATCGTTGATATTGGAGCAACAGACCGTGAAACGGCAGAAAAAAGAGTCTGTCCCGGAACAGTCGGTACTTTTGATACAGCATTTGCCACATTTGGCGAAAACCGATTTATGGGTAAAGCCATAGACAACCGCATGGGATGTGCTTTGCTGCTGGAGCTGGCTGAAAAACAACCGCCGGCCGATATATGGCTGTCATTCTCTGTTCAAGAGGAGGTCGGACTGCGGGGCGCCAAGACGGTGGCGGAACAGGTAAAACCAGATATATCTATTGTGGTCGATTCAACCACCGCCGCCGACATTGCAGGGAACAATGAACAGCAGGCAGTATGCCGTGTTGGTTGTGGTGCTGTTGTATACTACGCTGACAAACAGACACTCTACGATAACAATGTTTACCGGACGCTAAAACGTATCGCAGCAGAAAACGGTATCTCCACCCAGACAAAAACACGGATCGCCGGAGGCACAAATGCCGCCGTCATTCAGCGTTCCGGTTGCGGAGTGCAATTGGGAGCCGTGTCACTTCCTTGTCGGTATATCCACTCTCCGATAGGTGTCGCAGAATGGAGTGATGCTGAGGCGATGGAAGACCTGCTGAAAGCGGTTGTCGAAAGGGCAGAATATGATTTTTGAAGCACGGGAGCAGGATATTCCCGCCCGGGCAACCGAGGAAGCGGCGATAAGGATCGCATCACTGTATTCTGTATACGGTCGCCATACCCGATTCCTTCGCTTTTTTTCAGACGGGCAGGGGAGAGTAGCCTCATTGATGGATGGAACAGCGTGTGTATATGCCCCGTCAGGACTGAATACTGAATGGGAATACTTCTTACAAATGGATCCGTCCATTGTCACGGTACGGTGTGAGGGGTCGAACGGCAGGGCGTTGGCAACAGCATGGAACAGTCCCTGCAAAATCGGAAGATGTCTTTCCTATACCGAAAAGGATCCCGGTGCACAGGAAGTCGGTGAAGAACTGCAAGCAAAGCCGTTATATGCTCTTTTAGCCTCTCAGTTTGCCGATTTTCCCGCATTTGAAAGCTGGTATGTAGATATCTCTCACCGTCTTCGGCACGGTCATTGTCGCTTAGCAGTCATAGAACGGGACAACAAGCCTGTCAGCACTGCTATGACTGTAGCGGAGACATCTTTCGCCGTTCTTTTAGGATCGGTTGCCACCGATCCCGCATGGCGATGCCACGGATTTGCCGGAAAGTGTCTGAAAAGTCTGATCCACCGCACCTACGGGAAGAAAATCATGATCGCCGCAGCCACCGATTATGCGGCGGCATTATATGAAAAATACGGATTTGTTTCAGCAGGAGAATGGGCTCAGGTAAAAAAACAGAAAGGATAACATTGACGTGGATACCTCTTTTTTCCAAATTGACGACCGGTTGATCTCATTATCTGATCGGGCGCAGACGATGGCGTCGGAAGCTTTCTCAAAGATTGATGAAATCACCGACTATAATCAGCAAAAAGTATTATCGGCATTTATACGGCATCGGGTGAGTGAAACCAATTTCGGTAGTACGACAGGTTACGGGTACGGTGATCGGGGACGGGATGAATTAGACGCACTGTTGGCGGACATTATGGGAGCAGAGGATGCGTTGATCAGACACAGCATTGTATCCGGCACTCATGCGATCACGATCGGCTTGTTTGCCATGCTTCGTCCCGGAGATACGCTTTTGGCTGCTACCGGTGCGCCATACGACACATTAGAACAGGTGATCGGGCACAAAGTTCCGGCAGCCGGTTCTTTGGCAGAATACGGCATTGGTTACCGTCAAGTGGATCTCGATCACATGCTGACCCCGGATCTCCCGGCAATAAAAGAGGCATTGAAAACTGATAAAACAATACGTCTTGTCCACATCCAACGCTCCCGTGGATATAATATACGTCCATCACTGACTGTGGAGTGGATACAGCGTATCGTGGATACAGTCCGGCAGGTTCGTCGGGATGTCATTATATTTGTTGACAACTGTTACGGTGAATTTGCAGAAAAGATGGAGCCACCGCAGGTCGGTGCCGATCTGATCGCAGGTTCTCTGATCAAAAATCCCGGCGGC
>JAZLKY010000319.1:0-1156 GCA_045597885.1 Acutalibacteraceae bacterium
GGATATCACCCGGATGATCACAAATGGAATACTGTTGGCGGTGGCTGTCTGTGCGATGGCACCGCCCTCCATCTCGGCGGCGGCGGCATTGAACAGGCGGATGATCTTTCTCTTGAGTGCACTGTCATCTACAAAAATGTCGCCCGATGCAATGATGCCGGGGACTGCTTTGGCATCCGGCGGCAGGACTGCGGCGGCGGCTTCCAGCGTTTTTCTGACCAAGCGGTCATCAGCGTAAAAATAAGTCGGTTGCTGATCGTCTTCACTGCCGGGCATATAGCCGACGGCATGCCCGAAGGCGGAGATGTCAAAATCGTGTTGGGTGGCGGCAGTGCTGACGATCAGATCCTTCACATTCAAGCGGGAATCCAGTCCGCCTGCTATGCCGGTGTTGAGTAATGCACCGACCTCAAAACGGTCAATAAGTAGTTGTGCCGTGATCGCCGCCGCCACCTTGCCGATGCCGCTCTTGACCAATACGACCGACTTGCCGTTCAGCTCGCCGGAAAAGAAGCAACGGCTACAAAGAACGGTTTTTTTACAGTTGTTCAAGAGGGCGGCCAGACCGTCAACTTCGGAGTCCATGGCTCCGATGATCCCGAATGGTTTCATATGGCTGATCATTCCTTATGATAAAAATCCTCCTCATTTTACCACATTTTGTCAGGCGGCGCAAGTGTTTTTTGCCTGTTGCGTATCGGAAAAAGAAAAGAAAGCCCCGCTATTGAAAGCCATATTGACATTTTTGCTGTGAAAAGGTACAATGAACGGGAAAGGGATGATGATCGTGCCGAGAACTCAGAATCAAAAGCTGAAGATCCTGTATTTGATGGACATTCTACTGAAAGAGACGGATGAGGATAATCCGCTTTCGCTGGAGCAGATAATCAGGAAGCTGAATGAACGGGGCATTTCGGCGGAGCGGAAGGCGCTGTACGATGATATGGAATATCTTCGAACTTTTGGGGTGGATATTCTGACCAAACGGGATAAGACGGTTCGCTATTATGTCGGAAACCGTGATTTTAACATTTCCGAATTGCATTTTTTGGTTGATGCGGTCCAGTCTTCCCGCTTTATCACCGAAAAGAAGAGCCGGGATTTGATCAAAAAACTGGAATCTCTGGTCAGTTGTCATCAGGCAGGTGAGCTTAAC
>JAZLKY010000320.1:0-1475 GCA_045597885.1 Acutalibacteraceae bacterium
CATCCAGAATAATTATACTTGGATCCCGTGCAAGCGCACGGGCGATTTCTATCCGCTGACACTGCCCTCCTGAAAAATCTCTTCCTTCTTCAACAAGAACATGCTGATATCCCTTCGTACGCATCATGATATCATCATGAATCTGCGCATCACGGGCAGCCAGAATCATTTCAAAGTCCTCAATACTGTTGTCCCACATTTTGATATTGTTGGCTATGGTGTCTTCAAAAAGGATAATGTCCTGATCAACCACGGCAACGGAGCCTCTGAACACATTCTTCGGTATCTTGTTCATCGGCTTTCCGTCAAACAAAATCTCGCCGCTCCACGGCTGATACAGTCCCGAAATGAGTTTTGACATCGTGGATTTACCGCAACCCGAAGCACCGACAATGGCAACACTTCTGCCGGGTTCCAGTGTCATATTAAAGTCTTTTATCAGCGGCTCGGCAAGCGGTGAATAGCCGAACACAAGGTTTTTGATTTCAATATTGCCGGACAGTTTGTTTTGCTCCTCTGCCGAACCGGTTTCGTCAAATACAACATCATCGGGATATTCCATAACGTCGTCAACCCGTTCCATTTGGGTACGCATTTCCTGCAAGGTCTGCCCTGCGGAAACGAGTGTCATGGCAGGCGCCATAAAGGATGTCAAAAATCCCTGAAACGCCATGATCATACCGACGGTGAACTCCCCCTGCATCGTGAGCCACACGCCGAGAAACAGAACGATATTGTTTGCAAGTGTTGAGACAAACTGCGGAATCATACCGAGATATTGGTTGATTTTCAGGAATTTGACCTGCTGTGTATTGACACGTGCCTGTTAGCCCGACCATTTTTTGAAAAATCCGTTTTCCGCTCCGGCGGATTTGATCGTTTCAATCATTTCGATGCCGGCAACGGTGGCGGCACCGAGCTTTGCACTGTCCCGCATGGATACACGGGTAATATTGATGCGTTTTTTGGATATATACCTCGATACGAGGGCGTTTATCGTCAAAGAAACGATACCGATAAGGCTCAGTATCACGCTGTACCGGAACATAACGACAAGATAGAACACCATCATCACCGTGTTGAGCAGAAGTGGTGCGAAGGTACCGATCAGCGTGTTGGCAATAGTCGCATTGGAACCCTGCCGTCCCTGAATATCTCCCGCCATACGCTGAGAGAAAAACTTCATCGGCATCTTTAATACTTTCCACATATACGAAGCATTGCCCGTTGCCGCCATTTTCCCGTTGATGCGCAACGAATAGACCGCCTGCAAAGCGGACATGATGATCTGTATGATGTTAAATGCCCCCAGAAACAGGAGAAACGGCATTGTCCAGCCAAGGTCATTGCCGGTCAGCAAATGGTCAAGGAAAACACGGGAAAAAGCAGGCTGAACAAAGCCCATCAGTGCTGCAATCATACCGGTCAGCACGGTAAAAGTGATGGCCGTGCCGGTGCCTTTCAGGCGTTTTGCA
>JAZLKY010000321.1:0-3104 GCA_045597885.1 Acutalibacteraceae bacterium
CCGGCTTCCGATAGCGCACGCCGAAAGCCGTTGCGATAACGATCGCCGCAGCCGCCACCCCGCCGACAGCCGTACCGTATCCTGCCAAAAAACTACCAAACTGATAAACAACAAATGCCGTTAAATAGGCAAACAGGCACTGATAGCCCACGGCAAACCATGTCCACCGGCGGCTGTTCATTTCCTGCCTCATCGCTCCGATAGCGGCAAAGCACGGAGCGCACAGCAGATTGAAAATTAAAAAGGAACACCCGCCGATCGGGGTGAATGCCTGCGCCATGCCATTGCCCCCACCGTAAAGGACCCCCAATGTGCTGACAATGTTTTCTTTTGCTGCCACTCCGGCAAGTGATGCCACCGCCATCTGCCACGTGCCGAACCCCAACGGTTTGAACAGCCACGCCAACCCACTGCCGAACCGTGCTAACAGACTGGATGGCGCTTCCTCCGCCGACAACAAGCGGAAACCTTCGGCTGTCAGCCCGAAATTGGTCGCCAGCCATACCGCTACGGAAGAGAGCAAAATGACCGTCCCCGCTTTTTTGACAAACGACCATCCCCGCTCCCGTGTAGAATGCCGGACTGTTTTCCATGCCGGCAGGCGATATGGCGGCAATTCCAGCATAAACGGAGCAGGATCTCCACCGAACAGCCGTGTCTTCCTGAGCAGTATCCCGGACAGGATCACCGCCCCGAATCCGAGAAAATAAGCGCAGGGGGCGACCCATATTGCCCCGTTAAAAAGGCATCCCGCCATCAAAGCGATCAGTGGCAATTTCGCACCGCAGGGAACGAACGGGGTGGTCAGCACTGTCATCCGGCGATCCGATTCACAGGGGATCGTGCGGGATGCCATGATCCCCGGCACACTGCATCCGACACCGATCAGAATGGGGATCACCGACCTGCCGCTCAACCCGAATTTCCGAAAGAAGCGATCCATAATGAAGGCAATCCGTGCCATATAACCACAAGCCTCCAACACTGACAGGCAAAAAAACAGCACCCACATCTGCGGTAAGAATCCCAACACCGCTCCGACACCGGTCACGACCCCGTCCAGCAACAGCCGTTGCAGCCAGGAGGCACAACCAACAGCAGACAATCCGGATGCAAGCAATGCCGGGACACCCGGTATCCAATATCCGTTGTCTGCCGGATCAGGGATCTCCCATCCGTTGACGGTAAAATAATCAACGGCTTGTCTAAATGAAACCGGATGGACGTTATCTCCCGCCTGCGCACCATCATAGTACACCGTAACATCCTTTTTTTCAAGGGTTTCTTTATCGACATAGGAATAGGGGACGGCGGCAACGGTACTGCGGAACTGTTGCAGCTTAACAAGTGAATCGGCAGGATCAAACCCATCCGCCGTAGGATCCAGTCCCACAAAAGCATCCGCCGCTCTCACCGCCGCCCAATAGGCATCAACTTGTTGGGCATATGCCGCCGACCCGATACCAAACAGATACCAGCCATCACCGAACACACCCTCGTTCATCCAGCCACCCACCGTGCCGCCGACTACCGTGACCGACAAATAATAGATAAAAAACATTACCGCCGCAAAAACCGGCAGGGCGGCAAAACGGTTGGTGACAATGCGGTCTATGCGATCCGATTCGGATGATTTTTTGGTGCTTCGGCGGTGGATGTATCGTCGGCAGAGAGCGGTCACCTGATCGTAACGCTCGTTGGTCAAAACAGATGCCCCATCATCGCTCATTCTTTTTTCCGCCGCCGCTATTGCCTCTCCAACACGCTTTCGCCCGGCAGATGACAACGGTATGCCGTCGGACATCCTGCTGTCCCGCTCAAACAATTTGATCGCCTGCCTTCGGCGGCGGGTCGGATCGTGTTCCGATAATTCTTTGCCGATGGCGGTCAATGCCTGCTCCACCGGGGCGGAATAGATCATCGGCGACGGCGGTTTCCCACGCTGACAAACCGCCATCAGTGTCTTGACAGTATCCCCGACCCCTTCTCCCGTCATGGCGGAAATTCCGATCACCGGGCAACCCAACTCCCGGCTCAATGCCATCATGTCGATCCGGTCACCGTTTTTTCGTACCGCATCCATCATATTGACCGCCACCACCATAGGGATACCCAATTCCATCAGTTGGACAGTCAGGTACAAATGCCGCTCCGGATTGGTCCCATCTACCACATTCAGAATAACATCGGGGGTATCACCGACTAAATGATTCCGGGCGACCACCTCCTCCGGTGTGTACGGTGAAAGGGAATAGATGCCCGGCAGATCGGTGACCATCACCCCCCTCTGCCCCCGAAGATCTCCCGCCTTCTTCTCCACCGTCACCCCCGGCCAATTCCCCACATACTGCTCAGAGCCGGTCAAGGCATTAAACAAAGTGGTCTTTCCGCAGTTTGGATTGCCTGCCAATGCTACCCGATAGGTTTTCATAGGTCATCCCGTCCTTTCTATTTTACTTCAATGAGAGCGGCATCCGCTTTTCGAAGAGATAGCTCATATCCCCGTACCGTGAGTTCCATCGGATCACCCAACGGTGCCATTTTCCGTACGGTGATGGCTGTTCCACGGGTGATCCCCATGTCCATCATGCGCCGCCGCAGCGCTCCCGTCCCCCACAGACGCACCACTATCACGGTTTGCCCCACCGGAATATCTTTTAAAGTTTTCATTTCGGCAGCTCCTTCCCTTCATACTCTATATTTATGCCCGTCCGATGCCACTCATGATCGAACGCCATATACTCCTGCACGATCTGTCGATAAGCCCTGCAAGGCAAACCGCATCTGCCATATGCACCGCCATAGCAGAAGTTAGCACATGCTAACCGCCACGGAATAAAAAAGTTAGCATGTGCTAACCTTCTTTAGTATAGCTGATCATTCCGCCATTGTCAATCCATAATTAAACGATCTGCAAAAAAAACATTAAGCAACGCCTTGGGGTGGTCACTAACCGCTTGGGCAATAGCCGAAGGGAGTCGAACCCGATCGCCGTCGGCTGTGGCTTATTCGGCGCTTTTGCCGGTTTTCTCTTTGGAATGCGTCAGCATTCCTGCATCCAAAACCGACAAAATCATCCGAAAATCCTTTGCCGGACGGTGCCT
>JAZLKY010000322.1:0-2260 GCA_045597885.1 Acutalibacteraceae bacterium
GGCACAATCACTTTTATGCCGGGGGATCGCCTCGGTATCCACATATCGCTGCTGTTCCGCTATCGAATTATTGAATGTTGTAACGATCACCCGCCCGTCACCGAATACGGCAATGCCGCCGTCCCGGTCGTCCAGAGGCGTGTCGATGATCACCGCAGGGCGTGTCCAGGTCTTCCCCTCATTAAAGCTGTAACACATCACGACCTTCCCGAACGGATCAACGTGACTGCGCCGCAATCCTGAACAAACCATGGCAAGGCTGCCGTTTGGCAGACGGCAAACCGTCGGCCAGGCGAAATAGCGGTATACGCTGTCCGGGTTGTCGCAAATAATACCATTCTCGATGATCTTGACCTTTTTCATCCTGTTCCCCTCCGTAATTGCTGCATCCGTTTTGTGAAGACGAGCGCAATCGCCGTCGGTTCTATAGTAGCATACTCCCCCGATTATTCAATACTTAAACATGACAAGATCCGGCAGTCGATGTCATATTGTGGCAAAATGTCTGATAAAATCAAACAACGCCCTTTTGTATCATGATATTGGCGTACAAGGCGCTCTCCCCCGTTGCGATGATGGCATATGCCTTTTTCGCCTCGTCATAGAACGCAAACCGCTCAATATTGCCGACAACGGCACCCTCACGGCCGTCGCATTCTTTCACGATGCGGCGGTATTCGTCCCAAATGGGGGTTTTTACCGGGTCGCCGGGCATGACTTCCATCAGCGTGACGGGCTGTTCGACATAGGTATCCAACGGGAACACCTGCAATATAGCTTCCAGCAATTCCGCCGTCCCGTGTCCGTCACAACGGATGACGATGGCATCCTTTCCGACCGATTCTGCCGGAAAATTACCGTCGGCGATCACCAGCCGGTCTCCATGCCCCATTTCGCACAGCACTTTAAGCAATTCCGGAGACAAAATTTTCGGGACTCCTTTTAACATGATCGTTCCTCCTCAAAAGATAGTTTTTACTTATTGACAAAATATAACCCAACCAAACAAATCAATATGCCGATGATCTTGTTAAATGTCAGCGCTTCTTTGTACAGAAAATATCCGACAAGCAAAAGAGCTATTCCCAAAAAAGCGCTTTGCACGATGGCGGCGGCACTGACCTGCCATCCGGCCCGGTAAGCATACAGATAACCAACTTCCAATCCGACGATCACAACGCCCAGAACGAATGGCGACCAACCGATATGGGAATACTCCCGTAACAGATCCGCATCCTTATTCAACAAATAGTACAGCAGCGCCGAAACGGCGGCACCGACGGCATAGGTCACCGTCAGTGAGGCAAGCGGATTCATCTGATCCGAAAGGGACTTGGTACAGATATGGTAGCAAATGTTGGATACGATGACCAACGAGATCGGCCAAGCATAGGTCAACATCAGGAAACCTCCACGCTGTCTTTTTCTGTCGGTTTCAAGCAAAGGCACACGCCGACAAACAAAACGATCAATGCAAAGATGATCAATAAATGTGTAAGACCGTTGTGATCAAAATACCAAATGAACCGCACCAGAGTGTTTCGCTGAATTTGAAAAAAAGCGGCAGGAAGCAACAATGCCAGAGATAATACGATCAGCCGCTCACCTATTCGGTGCTTTTTCCGTCCCTCACACAAGATCATCCAAAAGCCCGCCAACGCCAGTCCCAAATCATATACCGTCAGCAAACGGATATCATCCCATTGAAAACACCAATAACATCCCCTGGCGATCAGACAAAATGCCATGCTGATCACATGGACTGTCACCACCGTCTTCTTGGCAGGGCCGTTTCCGTCAGACCGAATAGCACAAGCCGAGAGAAAGAAGCAGACAACGACCTCAAAAAGTAAGGGGTATAAAATCAGCCACACCAATTCGGAAGATAGCGGATCCCGGCAAAAATAATGTACCGTGAAGCCCAAAAAGCATGCGGCTGTCAAAACGACAAAAAAACGAAGCCACCACTTTTTTTGCGTTTCAAGCGCCGTCCTTTTCCAAGCCAAAAAGCCAATAGCGGGCAGCAACAACAAGCCCATCAGCAAATCGGTCAACGCTCCCGTCAAAGAAGCCTCACGCAGTGCTTCCTCCATTGGCAAACCCACCCTTCAAAGAATCAACGCCAAATCATTCCACTTTTTCACTATATCACACACCCCACCTGCTGTCAACCATTCTTCGCCTTTTGGTTCTTTTCCTAAAACAGTGAAAATGTGTGTTTGATTTGCCAACACACTTCGAACGGTGTCCGCAGGGGACG
>JAZLKY010000323.1:0-3045 GCA_045597885.1 Acutalibacteraceae bacterium
ATAGACTTTTTTCGGCTTTTGCGCCAGCGCATACGCCATGTGCGGCGTTTTGGCGACAAGCAGCAAGCCGCTCGTATTGCGGTCCAATCTGTTGACGGGGCGGAATGACAGGGGCGTGCCTTTGCGTTCAAAATATCCCACCACCGCATTGGCGAGCGTAGGTTCCGGCTTCCCGGCAGAGGGATGCACCGCCAGATAGGGTGGCTTGTCGATCACCATGATATCGTTATCCTCATAGACGACAGTGAGCGGCAAATCTGCCCCTTCAATGCGTACCGCATCCTCCGGCATCCGCACCCGGACGGTCTGTCCGGCTTTCAGCCGGTCGATGGAGCGCAAATGCACCCCGTCGGCGGTCATGCCGTTCTCCACCTGTTTAAGCTTGACCACCATGCGCCACGACAGCCCGCACCCCCGGCGCAGAAAGGTCTGCATGGATTGCCCGTCATACTCCGGCGGGACAACATAAACATATTCACTCATGCGTTTCTCCGTCGGTTCCGTCTGCCGTCACCGGGACATCCTGCGACAAGTCCCGTAGCACGCCGATGATCAACGGAATCGCCACCGCAAAGGTGATCACATCCGCCAACGGCTGTGCCAACTGTACTCCCAGCAGAGGATCACAGGCGGGAAACAGTAGCGGCAGGACACGGGGCAGTGCTATGATCGCCGGAATAAAGAAGATCCCCTGCCGCCCCATCGACAGAAAACTGGCACGGCCTACACGACCGATGTTCTGTGTCATCATGTTGCACATGGTGGTGAAAGCACTCAAAGGAAATGCCAGACACTGCAACTGCAGAGAGAGCGCACCGATCGAAAGTACAGCAGGATCACGGCTGAACAGTCCGACCAACCGGTCGGCAAACACCCAGCCGAGTGTCGACAGCAGAATGAGCAGTACCGTGCCCACCCGCACACAGAACCAAAACGCCTGCCGCACCCGACGGTACAGCCCGGCACCGTAGTTGAACCCGCACACCGGCTGGAATCCCTGCCCGAATCCGATCAAAGCGGAAAAAGCGAACATCATCAGTTTGGTGGCGATGGACATGGCAGCGATCGCCGGATCCCCGCCGAAAATACCGGCGGTAAAGTTCAGACACACCGTTGCGACGCTGGACAGTCCCTGCCGGCAGAGAGTGGGCAACCCGCCCCGCACGATGGCTCTATAATCCGCCGCATGGGGACGGAACTGCGAGAAACGGATACGGATGTTATCTCCCCGTGAACAGCAGAACAGCAGGATGCAGAAACCGATGAATTGGCTGATAATGGTCGCCCATGCCGCACCTGCCACACCCAAACCCAAAGTGAAAATGAACAACGGATCAAGAGCGACATTCAGCAAAGCGCCCGATCCGATGCCGAGCATGCTGTAAAATGCATTGCCCTGAAACCGGAGCAGATTATTGAGCATCAGCGAGCAGGTCATGAATGGCGCTCCCACTAAAATAATACCGAGATATTCAGTGGAATACGGCAGGATGGTATCGGTCGATCCGAGCAGACGGGCAAGCGGTTCAAGGAACAGCATCCCGAAGATCAGCAACAGCATCCCCATCAGGAAGGAAGAGAAGAACCCGACCGCCGCCATGTGCGTGGCCTCCTCATTCTTCTTCTGACCGAGCAAGCGGGAGATGGTGTTCCCGGCGCCCTGTCCGAAGAAGAATCCGCATGCCTGGATGATCGCCATAAAGGACAACGCCACCCCGACCGCTCCGGTGGCACTGGTATTGTCCAACCGTCCCACAAAAAAGGTATCTGCCATATTGTAAAAAGCGGTGACCAGCATGGTGATGATGGTGGGGATCGCTAATTTCCCTACCAATTTTTCCACCGGGGTAGTGGTCATGCGAATATATTTTTCGTCCTGTTCATCCTGAACATTTTGTCCGTTGTGTATGTTCTGTTCTGCCAAGGTCATAACATCTCCTGTCGCAATGCTGCTCCTTCCCACGGCGATAAATATGCCGAGGAATATCCAATACCGTCTTGCCGATCCGGATCGGCACCTGCTTTTTTATCCGTGAACAATGTCAGTCTGATGAAACGTCCGGCTGTTCACGCAGTGCCGTCCCGATCCAATCCGGCAAAGCGGCAGGTAAAGCTGTACCGGGCGCTTCGTGCCGATAGTAAGCCAGATATTCTATGTTCCCATTGGTACCGTGGATCGGTGACACCGTCAGCCCACATACCGCCAGTCCGTTTTCCGCCGCCACCCGAAAGATGTCGGTCAACAGTGGCGGCAAGGTTACCGCCGGATCTTTGACGATACCGTTCTTGCCCAGTTCTTTTGGCTTTGCTTCAAACTGCGGTTTGATAAGGGTGATCAGTGTTCCGCCCTCCCGCAGGATACCGTGGACAGCAGGGAAAATTTTACGCAGAGAAATAAACGAAACATCCATCGTCACCCCGTCACACACCGTACCTCCCAACTGCTCCGGTGTCAAACGCCGGGCATTGGTGCGTTCCAGCACCGTCACCCTCGGATCGTTGCGCAATTCCCAGGCAAGGATCCCATACGCTACATCCACCGAAAAGACATGGACGGCACCATGCTGCAGCAGGCAATCGGTGAATCCGCCGTTACTTGCGCCAATGTCGCAATAGGTCTGCCCAGCCACCTCAACGCCAAAATGCGCCAGTGCCTTTTCCAGTTTATACCCCGAACGGCTGGCAAATTTCTTTGCCTTATCCCGCAGGGTGAGGACAGTATCTGCCGCCACCGCCGTCCCCGCCTTATCAGCCGGGATCGAGCCGATCCATACACGTCCTTCCATGATCAACGCCTCGGCGGTGACAATATCCACCCCGAACTGTTTTGCCGTCAGTTCATCCAATCGCAGAGTAGTCGTCTTCCTCAATCCTTTCCTGTAGCCGAAGGGAATCGAACCCGATCGCCGTCGGCTATTCCATCAGCAGTTCTTTTGCCGCCGCCAACGGAACATTTTTCACCCGGTGTAACTGCCGGGTCTCGTCATATGTCTCGATCTGCACATCCGCATTTTCAGCCAGTCGCTGAAAAAAAGTCTGGCTGAA
>JAZLKY010000324.1:0-1459 GCA_045597885.1 Acutalibacteraceae bacterium
CCCGCCGGAACTGTTCAACAGCCGCTTCTGTTGCTTCGCACATTATGCATTCAACTCCTTTGTATAATTCAACAATCCGCCGGCTTTAAGAATAGCCTTTTGTCTTTCGGTAAATTCGGCATGCAGGAGGATCTTATCACCGTTGGCACCGGTCATCACGATCTCGCCCCGGTCCATCCCGTCAAATACATCCGTTAGCGACAGCCTGTCTCCCTGTACGACCCGGTCATAGTCTGACGGATCAGCAAATGTCAACGGCATAATACCGGCATTGATCAGATTAGCGGCATGGATACGGGCAAAACTCTTGGCAATCACAACACGTACACCTAAATACAATGGAACAAGAGCGGCGTGCTCTCTTGATGATCCCTGCCCGTAATTACTGCCGCCCACCACGATGCTCTGCCCGGCAGATTTTGCCCGTTCGGGAAAAGTAGGATCGCATACGCCAAAGCAGAATTGGCTCAAATGAGGAATGTTGCTGCGATAAGGCAGTATTTTTGCACCGGCAGGCATAATATGATCAGTAGTGATATTGTCCCCCACTTTGAGGATCAGTTCAGCAGTCAATATATCTTCCTGCGGATGGCTCTGCGGAAATTCTTTGATGTTCGGACCACGAAGGACCTCAACGTCCGCCGCTTCGTTTTCATCTGCCGGCGGCAGGATCGCACTGTCATCCAGCCGGAAGGACTTCGGAAAATCTATTGCAGGCATTTCTCCCAGCATCCTGGGATCGGTTATTTCCCCGGTAATAGCGGCAGCCACTGCCGTTTCCGGGCTGACTAAATAAACCCGCCCGTCTGCCGTGCCGCTTCTCCCCTCAAAGTTTCGGTTAAATGTCCGCAGACTGATACCGGCGGAATTGGGAGAAAAGCCCATCCCGATACACGGACCGCAGGCACATTCCAAGAGTCGTGCACCGGAAGAAAGAATATTCGTCAGCGCCCCGCAATCGCTGAGCATCGTCAGCACCTGCTTGGATCCGGGCGAAATGGACAGGCTCACGCCCGGATCAATAGTCCTTCCTTTTAACAGTGCCGCCACCTTGAGCATATCCAGCAAAGAGGAATTGGTACATGAACCGATACAGACCTGGTCAACCTTTGTCCCCTTCAAAGAAGAGACGGTGACCACCTTGTCCGGACTGTGCGGGCAGGCGATCAGGGGCTCCAAAGAAGACAGATCTATGGTCAGCACCCGATCGTATACTGCGTCGGGATCGCTGGCAAGCGGAACATAATCCTCTTCCCTGCCCTCCGCTTTCAAAAACTCTCTGGTTACCTCATCAGACGGGAAGATCGAAGTGGTGGCACCCAGTTCGGTTCCCATATTGGTGATCGTTGCCCGCTCCGGCACCGACAGCGTGCGAATACCTTCTCCTCCCCACTCAATGACAGAACCCACACCGCCCTTAACGGACAACTGCCGCAAGATTTCCAAGCTAATATCTTTT
>JAZLKY010000325.1:0-3586 GCA_045597885.1 Acutalibacteraceae bacterium
AGCACCTCTTCCAGTTTGTCCTCTGCATTCATCTTTGCCAACTGGCTGACAAGGTTGGACAACATTCCGCCGGGCACCTGGTACATCAAAGCATTGGTATCCACTTCCAGCATCTTAGGTTTAAGCAAACCACTGTCCATGTACTTTTTACGTAAGGTCTTGAAGTGCGCCGTGATCTCATTCAGAGCCGACAAATCCAAGCCGGTATCATACTCTGTTCCTTTGAGTGCGGCAACCATGGACTCTGTAGCCGGATGAGAGGTTCCCATAGCCAAAGGAGATAATGCTGTATCCACCACATCGGCACCGGCTTCGATCCCTTTAAGCAACACCATGTCTGCTATACCGGCAGTAAAATGAGAATGGATCTGAATGGGAAGCTTGACACTCTCTTTCAAGGCTTTGACCAGGTCATAGGTGCTCTGCGGCAACAACAGACCTGCCATATCTTTAATACAGATGGAATCAGCACCTGCTTCTTCCAACTGTTTGGCATAGCGCACAAAATAGTCGATATCATGAACCGGGCTGGTAGTATATGATACTGCCACCTGTACATGGGCGCCCTTTTCTTTTCTTGCCGCATTGATAGATGTTTGCAAATTGCGAATATCATTAAGTGCATCAAAAATGCGGATCACGTCAATGCCGTTGGCAACCGACTTCTGCACAAAATACTCTACCAAATCATCTGCATAATGACGATATCCCAGCATATTTTGTCCACGAAACAGCATCTGAAGCGGGGTGTTGGGCATATGATCCTTGAGAATACGCAACCGTTCCCACGGATCCTCGTCCAAGAAGCGCAAACAACTGTCAAAGGTCGCACCGCCCCAACACTCCAAAGAGCGAAAACCGATCTGATCCAATTTGTCCAATACCGGCAACATATCTTCAGTGGTCATCCGGGTAGCGATCAAGGACTGATGTGCATCCCGCAGGACCGTTTCCGTAATTCCGATCTTTTTAGCCAAAGCAATTCTTCCTTTCTGCCCGCATCAGTTCATTGACAGCAAAACTTTGCCGGAGTCCACAGCGTCACCCTTATTGACATATACAGCACTGACCGTAGCATCACGATCTGCCATAATCTCATTCTCCATCTTCATGGCCTCAAAGACAACCAGAACATCGCCCTTCTTCACCGCACTGCCCGCCTGTACTTTCACATCAATGATCGTTCCGGGCATCGGGCAAATAACATCTCCTGCACTGGGAGCGGCAGGAGACGCCGGGGCGGCTGTCTTTTCCGGTTCAGCCGGAGCGGCAGACGGCGCCGCAGCCGGAGCAGAGGCTGTTCCCGCCGTAGCAAGGACCTCCTCGACCTCCACCTCATAATCATTCCCGTTGACCTTAACACTGAACTTTTTCATATTCTGTCATCCTCTCTTTAGACAATATGCACGCAACAAAAATTTCGCCTTTCAGTATATCATAATCAGAAAATAATATCAAGTGTTTTCTTCCTCACCGGGACACGGTGCGTGAAAAAAATCGTCTATAACGATATGATACCCGTCATCCCTCTGGCGGAATTCCAAACGTTCAAGAACAGATTTCAAAGAACGATCACGGCAGAAGCCGAATTGTGCGCCACGAAAATCGCCGGCGTTGAGTACTGAACGGACCAAACCGTCAGTCATCAACGGTTCTTCTGCCGCTACTTCTATGATTTCGACCGTATCCCCCGTAACACAAAAAAGTGCATGACCGGAGATCCTGCCGTCGCTCTCCCGCAAGACCAGTGCCTCAGTCCCCGGCGGAGCGTTCAACTGTTGCCGTGTTGCCTCATCGGCGGGCTTGATGGTGATCACGATCCGGTTCCCTCCCTTTTTTGATATAGTCGGCAGCAATCTTTTTAGTTGTTCCGCTTGCCATCACCAAAGATCGCACTTCTTTGGGCGATAAGTATCGCCAGTGTCCCGCAGGAAGCATTCCCAAGCGAACATCACCAACAGCATTCCTGCGTAAGCGGATCACCTCCAGTCCAAGTTCTTCACACATCCGGCGGATCTGGCGATTACGTCCCTCAAAGAGAGTGATCTGTATCACGCACCTTTCCGGTTCACTGGAGATGATCGAAACCTGCGCCGGAGCTGTTTTCCTGCCGTCCAAAACCATTCCTTTTTCAAAACGAACACGTTGTACTTCCGTCATGGGGGAGCGTAATGTTACACGGTACACCTTGGGAATGTGGTGGGAGGGGTGCATGAGGGCATTGGCAAAATCACCGTCGTTGGTCATAAGAAGCAAGCCCTCTGATTCTCTGTCCAACCGTCCTATCGGGAAAAGATGGGTTCCGGCATTGCTTACCAGTTCCTCCACACATTTACGTCCCTGTTCATCGGACAGTGTTGTGATATATCCCCGTGGTTTGTGAAGAGCGATATAAACCGGCTCAGGCGCTTCTGCCACCCTTCTCCCCCGCACCAATACCACATCACGGCGATCATCAACCTTGTCACCCAAAGAGGCGATGTGTCCATTTACCTTTACATGTCCTCCGGCAATCAATTCTTCCGCTTTTCGACGGGTGGCTATTCCCCGCTCCGATAAAAATTTTTGCAACCGTATTTCTGCCATAAGTGATGTCCTCTTCCTTTATATTAGCAACCGTTCCAACAACTGAATAAACCGTCTGACCGTCTGTTCCGCATAGCCCGGAACAGGACGGCAAGCAACAGATTCTGCCGCTTTGATAGGGAGGCAAACAATCGTACGCCCCTCTGTCATATAGATCACCCGTCCAAGCAGGTCGTCTTTTTCCACAGGTGCCGGTAAGAAATGCGGCATCTGGATCAGCACATCCACAGGAGCGCCTTTCGGCAATACTGCTTTAGGAATGCCGTCAGTTTTCAGCTTGACTGTATCCCCAATACCGCCGGCGACCTGCCACTCCGTCAAATCTACCGAAGGGAGCTCCACCTGTTCGACCAAAGAAAAGCCATAGTCATACAGGGCAATATGATCATTCCAGTAATCGCCGCCGTTCAATGTGGCAACGATCAGCGTCACCCCGTTCCGCCGGGCAGCAGAAACCAAACACCTGCCGGATTTTTTTGTAAAGCCGGTCTTCAACCCGATGCAACCATCATACAGGGAAAGCAGACGGTTATGATTGGACAGTGTCACCGTCTGTCCGTGTAAGGTGGCAAATGCCGACTTGCTGGCACATAAAGAAGCGAGAAGCGGTTGCTGCAGTACTGCCGCCCCCAGCAACGCCATATCCCGTGCACTGGCACAATGTCCCTCTCCGTCAAGCCCGGACGGCGTGACAAAGTGGGAATCTGTCATTCCCAATGCCGATGCTTTTTCATTCATCCGGCAAGCAAAGTCCGACAAAGAATCCGCCATCTGCAACGCTAAAACATTTGCGGTATCGTTGCCGGAGGAAAGCAACAGCCCAGTGAGCAAATCACGGACCGTCAGTTTTTCTCCCGGTACCAACCCCACCTGTGATCCCTCGACCGGCAGAGCTTCTGTCGGTACAGTCACCACTGCATCTGCCCGTAATCGCTCGGCAGCCAGCAAAGCGGTCATCAACTTTGTTGTGCTTGCCATCGGCCGTGGCGTCCTGCCGTCC
>JAZLKY010000326.1:0-4295 GCA_045597885.1 Acutalibacteraceae bacterium
CTTCCTACCGCAACAAGGGTGTGCAGAAGCTGCTGGATGCCATCGTCGACTTTATGCCTTCTCCGCTCGATGTTCCCCCGATCAAGGGTGTGAACCCCGAAACCGAAGAGGAAGAAGTCCGTCATTCTTCCGATGACGAGCCGTTTGCCGCTTTGGCGTTCAAGATCGCAACCGATCCCTTTGTCGGAAAACTGGCATTCTTCCGGGTATATTCCGGTGTCGTCAATGCCGGCGATACAGTGTATAATCCTATTAAGGATGCGGACGAGCGTTTGGGACGTATCGTGCAGATGCACTCCAATCATCGTAAAGATCTGGATACGGTGTATGCCGGCGATATTGCCGCTGCTATCGGCTTGAAGAACACCACCACCGGTAACACGCTGTGTGATGAGAAGCACCCGATCATTCTGGAATCCATGAAGTTCCCGGAGCCGGTTATTCGGGTGGCGATCGAGCCGAAGACCAAAGCCGGTCAGGAGAAGATGGGCATTGCTCTGTCAAAACTGGCAGAGGAAGATCCTACCTTTAAGACTTATACCGATGAAGAGACCGGTCAGACCATCATCGCCGGTATGGGTGAGCTCCACTTGGAGATCATCGTTGACCGTCTGCTTCGTGAGTTCAAGGTGGAAGCTAATGTAGGTGCGCCTCAGGTCGCTTATAAGGAGACGGTGCGCCGCTTGGCGGATGTGGATTGTAAGTATGCCCGTCAGTCCGGCGGTAAAGGTCAGTACGGTCACGTTAAGATCAAACTGGAGCCAAACGAGTCCGGCAAGGGATACGAGTTCATCAATGCTGTGGTTGGCGGTGCCGTTCCGAAGGAGTATATTCCTGCGGTCGATGCCGGTATCCAGGGCGCTATGATGGCGGGTACTGTGGCTGGCTATCCTGTCGTGGACTGTAAGGTCACGCTGTATGACGGTTCTTATCATGAGGTCGACTCTTCTGAAATGGCATTCAAGATCGCCGGTTCTATGGCGTTCAAAGAGGCAATGAAAAAGGCCGATCCCGTTTTGTTGGAGCCTATTATGAAGGTGGTCGTTACGGCTCCCGATGAGTATATGGGCTTCATTGTCGGTGATGTTTCATCCCGCCGTGGACAGATGGAGGGAACCGAAAACATCAACGGCGCCGTGCAGGTCCGTGCCTTTGTCCCGTTGTCCGAGATGTTCGGTTATGCTACCGATCTGCGTTCCGGCACACAGGGACGTGGACAGTATGTGATGGAACCCAGCCACTATGCCGAGATCCCGAAGAATGTGGCAGAGGGGATCATTGCTGATCGTGCGAAAAAGGATTGATTATCGTTCATTTTGCGATATTAAATTAAATTTTCCTTTTTTTCGCATAAAAACACTTGCATTTAGCACTGGAAATTGGTATGATAATACCATACCGTGCGCAATAAAGAATTTTACCATCTATCAAAGGAGGAAAAAACAATGGCAAAAGAGAAATTTGAACGCACTAAACCCCATGTAAACATTGGTACTATCGGTCACGTTGACCACGGCAAGACCACCCTGACCGCCGCCATCACCAAGGTGCTGGCTATGAAGGGCGGCGCTGACTTTATGGATTACGGCAACATTGATAAGGCTCCCGAAGAGCGTGCCCGTGGTATCACAATTAACACCGCTCACGTGGAGTATGAGACTGAAAACCGTCACTATGCCCATGTTGACTGCCCCGGTCACGCTGACTATGTCAAGAACATGATCACCGGTGCTGCTCAGATGGACGGTGCTATCCTGGTTGTGTCTGCTGCTGACGGTCCGATGCCGCAGACCCGTGAGCACATCCTGCTGTCCCGTCAGGTCGGTGTTCCCTATATCGTCGTGTTCATGAACAAGGTCGATCAGGTCGACGACGAGGAACTGCTGGAACTGGTTGAGATGGAGATCCGTGAGCTGCTGAGCGAGTACGATTTCCCCGGCGATGACATTCCGATCGTCAAGGGTTCTGCTTTGCAGGTGCTGGAGTGCGCCTCCAACGATCCCGCCGATCCCGTTTATGCTCCGATCCATGAACTGATGAAGAATGTTGACGAGTATATCCCCAGCCCCGTCCGTGATGACGAGAAGCCCTTCTTGATGCCTGTTGAGGACGTGTTCACCATCTCCGGCCGTGGTACTGTGGCTACCGGCCGTGTGGAGCGTGGTAAGTTGAATATGTCCGATGAAGTGGAGATCATCGGTTTGACCGAGGAGCGCAAGAAGACTGTTGTTACCGGTATCGAGATGTTCCGTAAGATGCTGGATTATGCCGAAGCCGGCGATAACATCGGTGCTCTGCTCCGTGGTGTTGCCCGTGAAGAGATCGAGCGTGGACAGGTTCTGTGCAAACCCGGCACGGTGAACCCCCACACCAAGTTCCACGGTCAGGTTTATGTCCTGTCCAAGGATGAAGGCGGTCGTCATACGCCCTTCTTCAACAACTATCGTCCGCAGTTCTATTTCCGTACCACCGACGTGACCGGTGTTATCAATCTGCCGGATGGCGTTGAGATGTGCATGCCCGGCGATAACGTTGAGATGGATGTCGAACTGATCACCCCCATCGCTATCGAGGAAGGTCTGCGTTTCGCTATTCGTGAAGGCGGCCGTACCGTTGGTTCCGGTGTGGTGTCTAAGATCAACGAATAATCGTTGCTCTTATTGCCCTGAGTTGTTCCCCCGGTCGCAGATCCCTGTGACCGGGGGATATTCATTTCCTTGGCAGATCACGCATTTCTGCCTGTCGGTGCGGTGGATACACCGATAACGATCGCCGATATTCTTTAGTTTTTTTGTAAGAATATCGTATGATGATTTACAATACCTCGGAAGGAGCATATGCCTCATGGATACAGAGATGATCGCTGTACGGGATGAAAGCCGGGAATGGGCGCTGGATTGGCTTACAGCGCTGTTACCTGTTTGGTTGATTTCTCTGTTTTATTATCGCTTCAATGCTTTGGCTATGGAAGTGATTGCGGTCGGCGGATGTCTGGCGGCGCAGATGGTGTGTGCATGCTTCCAACGAATAGAGCTGAAATCGCCCGGCTTTGTACAGAGCGCAGTGATGGGGTTGCTGGCATCCTTTTGCCTTCCGGCTGAAGCCCCGTGGTGGTTGGCGGCGCTTGTGGGCGGATTTGCCGGTTTTGCTTTGGCGATCGGGGAATATATAAAAAAGCGTGTGCCGCAGTTGGTGACCCGTTGGTGCTTCCATCCGGTAGTGTGGGGATATGTCATCATCAGATCAGTGTGGAGTCGTTCTTTTTCCGGCTATTCCTTGCCGGTTCAATGGCAGGGGATTGATGCTTTCAGTTCCGCAACGCCGTCGGCTGTTTTTTCCGGCAGTATTCCCGTGTATAATTTATGGCAACTGTTTTTCGGCATTCGAGCCGGGGCTTTGGGCGAAATTTGCAGTGCCGCCATTCTGTTGACGGCAATCTATTTATTACTGCGCCGGCGATCCCGCTTGATCGCACCGGCATTTATGCTGGCAACGGTTTGTTTTCTTTCCTGGCTGATTTGGGGGAAGCCGTTGTATGGCATTTTGGCGGGAAGTATCCTTCCCGGTGCTTTGCTATTGTCCGACCGGACTTATACTCCCGCTTCTGTCGGCACACAAATTGTTTTCGGCACAGTAGTAGGTGGCTTGGCGGTGTTGATTCGGGGAAGCGGTATCATGGCAGAGGGGACTGCCTACGCCATATTAGCGGGAGAGGTGTTGTGCTTTTTCCTGCCAAAGATCACGGCATTTGTGCATGTCAAAATTTTGGTGCTGAGGAAGAACGGAAGGAAATGTATTTTCGCCTGTCTGGCTTATGTTAAGCGGGTGGCAAAAAAACTTTATGGAAAAACTGTAAAAAGGAAAAATAACAGTTGACAAACCATCATACTTTGGTATATAATAGCATTCGTTCCCGGCTGATTTTTACGGCTGTATAGCTCAGTTGGCTAGAGCATGCGGTTCATACCCGCAGTGTCAGTGGTTCGAATCCACTTACAGCCACCACTGTCCTCTCTTCCAATAGGGAGAGAGGACATATGGCCCGATGGTCAAGCGGTTAAGACACCGCCCTTTCACGGCGGTATCACGGGTTCGATTCCCGTTCGGGTCACCAATTCGGGCACGTAGCTCAGCTGGTTAGAGCGCCTGCTTCACACGCAGGAGGTCGATGGTTCGAGCCCATTCGCGCCCACCATGAAAAAGCATCGACTTTTGTCGATGCTTTTTTCAATAGTATCCGTTCCTGTTGGAACGGGTGATATATTGCTCCGCAATGATATATCGCGTCATGAAAC
>JAZLKY010000327.1:0-2705 GCA_045597885.1 Acutalibacteraceae bacterium
ACGCTCGCCTGATCACTCAGCTGTTCGGCGATCATATGTACATCTCCAATGCTACCGGTTGTTCCTCCATCTGGGGCGGACCTGCCGCAACATCTCCCTATACCACCGACAAGAACGGTCACGGTCCTGCTTGGGCGAACTCCCTGTTCGAGGACAACGCCGAGCACGGCTTCGGTCTGTATCTCGGTCAGAAAGCCATCCGCAGCCGCTTGATAGATGATGTCAAAGCCATCGCCGCCGGCGAAAAGACATCCGACTCCGTCAAAGCCGCCTGTGCCACCTATCTCGACACATTGAATGACGGCAAGACCAACGGCGCTGCCGCTAAAGCACTTGTTGCCGAACTGGAAAAACTGGATTGCGATTGCCCCACCCGCAAGGATATCCTGGACAATCAGGAATATCTCGCCAAGAAGTCCGTCTGGATCTTCGGCGGTGACGGTTGGGCGTACGATATCGGTTTCGGCGGTTTGGATCATGTGCTGGCACAGGGCGAAGATGTGAATGTCATGGTCTTCGATACCGAAGTGTACTCCAACACCGGCGGTCAGGCTTCCAAGGCATCCAACATCGGTCAGGTCGCACAGTTTGCGGCTGCCGGTAAAGCGATCGCCAAAAAGAGTCTTGCCGAGATCGCCATGAGCTACGGCTACATCTATGTCGCACAGATCGCCATGGGTGCCGATCAGAATCAGACCATCAAGGCATTGGCAGAAGCCGAAGCATATCCGGGTCCGTCTCTGATCATCGGTTACGCTCCCTGCGAGATGCACTCCATCAAGGGCGGCATGGTCAACTGCCAGGCAGAAATGAAGAAGGCAGTGGATTGCGGCTACTGGAATAACTTCCGCTTCAATCCCGCCAACAAGGCAGAGGGCAAGAACCCCTTCACCATGGACAGCAAAGCACCGACGACCAACTATCGTGATTTCATCATGAATGAGGCACGGTACTCCTCACTGACCCGTTCCTTCCCGGAGCGTGCCGAGGAACTGTTTACCAAGGCAGAAGAAACCGCCAAAGCCCGCTACGAGCATCTGCTCCGTTTGGGACAACTGTACGGTGACAATGCCTGATCCGTAATATAAACTGAAAAGCCCCCGCAGTGTGATCGTATGGATCACGCTGTGGGGGCGATTTATATTCATTTTATACTTGTCAAACGGATCGGAATCGTATATAATGTAACCGAGCAAAAGAAATGGGGAGTGATTATTATCAAAAAGAAACTGATGGTATGGTTTTTGATCGTCGCCGTTGTCATTCTTTCGACGGGCGCAACCTTTGCCGACACTACCACCGAAACAGAAATCATCACGCCGATAAAAGTCCTGCCGTTGGGCGATGTGACCGGAGATCGGGCAGTCAATTCCGATGACCTGACGATGCTTGCCCGTCATATAGCAAAACTGGAACCGTTGACGAGCAATGCCCTTCTTTTGTCAGCCGATACAGATTGCAACGGTAGTGTGGATGCTAATGATCTGACACTGCTCGCCCGTCATGTGGCGAGGATCGAACCGTTGGAAACTGCTCCGCTTTCGGAAGATTTTTATGGGGATACCCTTGATACATTGTCGATCCATTTTGATTATGATGATCCGCAGGGGACAGGTATTGCCGGAAAAATCGTTTTATCGGCATCCGGCGCAACCGGACTCGGAACATATTCCGTTTGCTATACAGATGAGAACGGTATTCTTAATAACTGTTTGCCGATCGGACAGTTTACGGTCTCATCTGTCGGAAATGCGGTCACGGTTTTCACCGCCACCGAATTGAATGCCGTTCCGGACGGAGCAGTCGCTATTGCCGCAGTCGGTCCAGACGGAAAAGCATCAGCATACGAACGTCTTCCGAGATGCAAACGCATATTTTCTGATCCCTTGTCCGATTTTGCTGTATTGTCAGATGTTCATGTTTTTTATGATGCCCCGTATAACAATGCCTATGTAGCCAAAAACGGAAAAGAAGATCTGGAGCGTGCCATTTCACGTCTCAATTCTATGGATCTTGATCATGTTTCCATATCGGGTGATCTGATCATGTCGTTTGTAACTACCGAAAAACAGATACAGGATGAATTGGCTTTATCCACCTCTATCCTGAACAAATCGACTGCTCCCGTATATGTCGTAAAAGGGAATCACGACAAAAAGGTGAACGAAACTGTTTGGAAAGAAATGACCGGGTGTGACACCGATTATTATTATGTATCCAATGATACCTATTTTGTTTATCTGTCGCTCAAAACCGTACAGAATGTGGACAGCAACGATTCCGCTCCCTACGGCAGTGCAAAGGTAGAATGGTTGGAAAGTGTTTTGAACAAGGCAAAAGGAAAACCGGTGATTCTGTTCATGCACTATCCGTTCAACGGTTCTGCCGGACTGCCGCCGAATACCAACTACGGTTTTACCGCCGGTTCTGCGGAAGAAGCCCGCATTCTCTCTGCTATTCGCTCACACGGTGCTGTGACGGTATTTAACGGACATACCCACTATGATTTTCAGTCAACACTGCATTATGATAACATCTGTGTCGACCGACTAGGAAACAAAAACACCTATGCCGTTCATGTTCCGTCCTGCGCTTATCCACGGGATTATACCCGCACGGATGTGACGGATGAATCACAGTGTTATATCGTCCGTCAGTATCGGGACGGACTGTTGCTGCAAGGGTATGATTTTGTAACCGGCAAG
>JAZLKY010000328.1:0-5973 GCA_045597885.1 Acutalibacteraceae bacterium
GTGTGCCTCAGCGTAGTCGATCTCTTCGTCACGGGACTTGATGTTCCACTCCCGCCACGGGGCGATGATCGGCATGGTAGGGGCAAAGTGCCTGATCGCCAGTTCGAACCGAACCTGATCGTTGCCCTTGCCGGTGCAGCCGTGGCAGATGGCGTCTGCGCCCTCTTTGATGGCAATGTCTACCAGTCCCTTGGCAATGCAGGGGCGGGCGTGGCTTGTGCCGAGCAGATAGTCCTCGTAGATGGCGCCCGCCTTCATGGTGGGGATGATGTAATCATCAACATATTCATCCGTCAGATCCAACACATACAGCTTGGACGCACCGGTCTTGATCGCTTTTTCTTCCAAGCCGTCCAGTTCGTCTGCCTGTCCGACATTGCCGGAAACAGCAATGACCTCACAGTTGTTATAATTTTCCTTCAGCCACGGAATGATAATGGAGGTATCCAATCCACCGGAATATGCCAAAACGACTTTTTTTATTTGTGATTTATCCATCTGTTTCAACTCCTCTAAGAAATTACTTCGGCTTGCATTATAGACTTTTTTTCTGAAAAAGTCAAGCGATAAAGCCGCCTGTTTTCCGTTCTTTTTCAGTAAATATCACTGTGCAAAAAGGAAAGAAGCCCCATTCACAGAAAATCGAGCAGATCTGCCAAACAGTGAACGGTCGGCACGGCGGGATCGACCGGAACATCATAACAGGGATGATCGGGCGGAAAGCCGAAATCAATCCATATCGGTTTCATTCCGGCGGAGACAGCACCCTCTATATCGTTGGTGGGATTATCGCCTACATAGAGACAGTCTTCACACCGTAAGCCAAATCGACAGGCGGCACGGCGGAACAGGCGGGGATCAGGCTTTTGGAGTCCTTCGTCACCCCCGACGACCGTCATATCAACGTATGGCCGTATGCCGGAGAGGTCTATTTTGGCGTTTTGCAATATGGAATTACCGTTGGTAATGATCCCAAGCAGATAGCCTCTCTTCCGTAAAGCGGTCAGTGTGCTGAGGGTATCCGGCTCCGGATGGCAGTGTGCGGCGAAGGATAACATGAACCGGCGTACTGCCCGGTCATCATCCGGATCGTGACATCCTTCCCAACGGTGGAGAAAGTGATGAATGTACTCCGGATAAGTACATGTCATCCGGTAGCCGTGTCCGTTGTAGTCGATCATCTCCGCTACCCGTTGATCATATTCTGTCGCCGGAAGACCGGGATAGTGGTATTGCAAAAATGCCCGCACCGCCGGACGGAACGCCTCATCCCGCCGGTGGAGGGTATCGTCAAAATCAAGAAAGATCGCTTTTGGTTTATCCGAGACGGGGCGGCGGAACGGCTCGGTAGCGGACTGTGCATCCAGTTTGATCTGTTGCCGCAGATCTTCGGCAGATGCAAACCGTTTCTCCTCCCGTAAGAAGTATAACGGATAGACAGCCACCGTCCGCCCGTACAGATCGCCGTCAAATCCTTCTATATACGTTTCCGCCAGTGGAGAATCTCCCCCCACTGTCGGGCGGATGCCGATATTGGTCACCGCCGGGTAAGAACAGCCGTCTACCTCCGCCGCCGAAGCATAGACACCGAAGCGGGGAAGGATCATCTGGGTGGGGATCTGTTGATTGATGGTAGGAAACCCCCAGCACCGTCCGATCTGTCTGCCATGGATCACCGGAAGCCGGAAGGAAAATCCGCGCCCCATCATCCGTCTGGCGGTATCGGTATCTCCCCGCATGATCGCCTCCCGGATGCGGGTGGAGCTGACAGGGGTGCCGTCCTGCTCCACCGGCGGCACGACTGTGACGGCAATGCCCTGTTGTCGGCAGAGAGTCGTCAGAGTGTCTGCTGTTCCCGCTCCGTCTTTGCCGAAACGGTAATTGTACCCGCATACTACCCGCACGGCGTGCAGCTGCTCCTTCAACACTTCATGTACAAATGCCGCCGGAGAAAATGAGCGGACAGTGGAAAAATCTGCTTCCAACCATTCGGTGACGCCCGCTTTTTCCATTATTTCGTGCTGTTCCTCCACCGTGCAGAGCATCTGCAGTCCCGGCTTGGTATCCATTTCTGCCGGGGGAAAGGTATAGACCGCACAAGCGCCGTTCCCAGCCTGCAGGGCGGCGGCGATCACCGCACGGTGACCGTTGTGGATGCCGTCAAACAATCCCAATGCCACCGTGCGGGGGACAGCCGGTAACTGAGCGCTGTCCCGTGGCAGAGAATAGCATTCCATCATTGATCCCTCTCCCGTATCAAAGTATCTTTTCCGCTTTCAGTTCTCCCGCTTCCGGTTTTCCCAGACCGATCAGTTTTCCGGCAGGGGAATATACCCGTACCGTGGTGTCTACCGGGCGGCAGAGCCGCTCCAAAAACAGCGCACCGCCGTTGGCAAAACGGGTGGCTTGGGCGGGGCTGACCGTCAGCGCCGGATAGAAATCCAGCGCCCGGTCAAGAGGAATTACACAGTCTGCCAATGTTCCTGCCTCTGCCATCCGTCGGGCGTCTTCCAATGTAATGCAATCGGCAAGTGAAAAGCCGGCAGCCTCGGTGCGGCGCAGAGCGGTCATCATGCCGCCGCATCCCAGTGCCTTTCCCAAATCATCGCAGAGGGAACGCATATATGTCCCTTTGGAGCAGGCGCAATCCAACACCAATATGCCACTGTCAATGTCATAGGAAACCATTTCCAGCGAGTGTACTGTTACCGGGCGGGGCGATCGGTCGACGGTGATCCCCTGTCTTGCCAGATCATACAGGCGCTGTCCGTTGCGCTTGAGGGCGGAGGTCATGGGGGGAACCTGTCGGATGTCTCCCCGGAACGCTTCCAAAGCCGCCTCCACCGCCGTCGCCGGTGGCGGCGGCGTATTTGTTGACTCTACTGTCCCCCAACAGTCCAAGGTGTCGCTGACAAAGCCGAATCGCAGGGTGACGGTATACCGCTTACTGTGATCGGGCAGATAGGCCAGCATCTTAGTGGCGCGTCCGACCAAAAGGGGCAGAACACCGGTAGCGTTGGGATCAAGCGTGCCGGCGTGACCGATCTTTTTTATATTCAGTAACCGGCGGAAAACGGCACATCCTGCGAAGGAAGTCATTTCCGCCGGTTTGTCTATGCAGAGTATTCCACCATGTTCGTTCATGTTTTATGACCATAACTTTCGCCGGGCGAAAGCCCTTGAATTGCTTGACTGTGAAATATAAGTGCAGAAGGAGGGGGCTTTGAAGTCCCTGTTTATCCTGTGACGATCCGGGGAACGGTCTGTTCTACTGCTTGCAGGATCACTGCTTTGGCTTCTTCTGCCGTTCCCTCGACAGTACAGCCTGCCGCCCGGTCGTGACCGCCGCCCCCCAGCACCGAACAGATGTGAGAAGCGTTGGCATGGGTGCCGGTGCGGACACTGATCTTGTAGTTGCCGTCCTTTTTCTGCCGTAAGGTGATGCCCACCCATACGCCCTCGATCTGCCGTGGGATCGGTGGTAATCCTTCCATATCGTTTTCCTTGACACCGCTTTTTTCTACCATGTCGTTAGTGATGACCATAACGGCGACCCGTCCGTCATAATAGAAGGTCATTTGATCCAATGCCATCCGTTCCAATTCTATACGGGCACGGGATTTGATGTCAAAATTCACCCGATTGATCATGTCAAAATTTATGCCTGTTTCGATGCATTCCGCCGCTATGCGATGGGCATCTCCGCCTGCATTGGAATATTTGAAACAGCCGGTATCGGTGGCGATGCCGGTATACAGACATTCCGCAATGGGGACCGTCAGCTCTACGCCGAGCAATTTGATGATCCGGTAGACGATCATCGCCGCCGCCGCACAGGAGCTGTCCACAAAAGTCTGACGGGCAAAACTGGAGTTGGTGGCATGATGATCAATGCTCAGATCTACCCGATCACCGTATGTCGCCTGCATACCGGGACCTAAGAGTCTGGCATCTGCCACATCGACGGCACATATCATTTGCGGAACAAAGTCCTGCTGAGGGATATTCTCATACAGATAGGCGTAGCGTTCCGGGAAGGGATCTTCACACGCTACCCGTACTGCCTTGCCAAGACTCTGCAACGCCAAACACAGAGCAAAATTAGAACCGATAGTGTCCCCGTCGGGATACTGATGCGCCAACAGCAGGATGCGGTCTGCATTTCGCAGGGTAGTAGCGACATCTTCTGCTGTGACCGATGTTGTTGTCACGTTTGTCATTCCTTTCTCGGCTTTTTGATCCTGTTGAGAGTAGTGGCAATATTAGCACTATACTCAATGGAGTCATCTGCCACAAACCGCAGCTCCGGGGTGTGGCGCAGATCGAGCGCCGCCCCTAATTCCCGCCGCATATATCCGGCGGCGGACTTTAGTCCGACGACCGCTTCCTTTGCCGCTGACAAGCCGTCAATAGAACTGACATAGACGGTGGCATATGATAGGTCTCTTGTCACCTCTACCCGGACAATACTCAGCATAGTGGCGGTCACCCGTGGATCTTTGACACGTCGGAGAATGGCGGTCAACTCCCTGCCGATATCCTCCCCGGTACGGTCCATCCGATAATTCGGCATGGAAAACACTCCTTATCAGTCACGGTATTCTTCAATAACATAGGTTTCGTAAATGTCGCCCTCTTTAATATCGGTAAATTTTTCAAGTCCGATACCGCATTCGAATCCCTGGGCGACCTCTTTCTGATCGTCTTTGAAACGCTTGAGCGAAATCATCTTATCGTCTGCGATGATGATGCCGTCCCGCACCACACGCAACAGATCGTTACGGCAAACCTTGCCATCGGTCACATAGCAACCGGCGACCAATCCCACACCGGTGATCCGATAGACTTGCCGCACCTCTGCCCTGCCATGCAGTACCTCTCTGGTCTTGGGAGCGAGCATTCCTTTCATGGCGCTTTCGACTTCTTCCAGAGCGTCATAGATCACCCGGTACATATGCATATCCACGCCGGCACGGGCGGCGGCTTCCTGTACCAGTGGATCGGGGCTGATGTTGAAGCCCACGATGATCGCATTGGAAGCGGCGGCAAGCATGACATCGCTTTCGGTAACAGTACCGGCGGCACCGTGAATGATGCGTACCCGCACCTCGTCATTGGACAACTTGAGCAGGGACTGACTGACCGCTTCTACGGATCCCTGAACGTCTGCCTTGACCACGATCGCCAGTTCCTTCATATCGCCTTCGTGCATCTGGTCGAAGAGATTGTCAAGCGTGACCTTCTGATACTGGCTGAACATCTCTTCCTTGGCGGCGGTCTTACGCTGCTCTACCAGTTCCCGCGCCAATCGCTCATCGGTGACGGCATTGAAGATGTCACCCGAATCCGGCACCTCTGCCAATCCCATGATCTCCACAGGAATGGAGGGACCTGCGGCTTCCAGCCGATTGCCGTTCTCGTCGGTCATGGCACGCACTCTGCCGACGGCCGTACCGGCAACAACGATGTCTCCGGTACGCAGTGTACCGTTCTGGACGAGAACGGTGGCAATGGGGCCACGCCCCTTATCCAACCGCGCCTCGATAACCGTACCTTTAGCTGCACGGTCGGGATTGGCTTTGAGCTCTTTGACCTCTGCTACCAGCAATACGCTCTCTAATAAGCTGTCCAATCCCATGCCGGTATGAGCGGATACCGGCACGCAAATGACATCTCCGCCCCATTCTTCCGGCACCAGTTCGTGTTCGGTCAACTGCTGCATGACACGGTCGGGATTGGCCTCCGGCTTATCCATCTTGTTGATCGCAACAATGATGGAAACACCGGCGGCTTTGGCGTGGTTGATCGCCTCCACCGTCTGCGGCATGATGCCGTCATCTGCCGCCACAACCAGGATGGCGATATCCGTTACCTGTGCGCCTCTGGCACGCATAGAGGTGAATGCCGCATGACCGGGAGTGTCAAGGAAGGTGATGTTTTGGCCGTTCACCTGTGTACGGTAAGCACCGATGT
>JAZLKY010000329.1:0-1700 GCA_045597885.1 Acutalibacteraceae bacterium
TGCCGGGTGGGGATCAGAGCGGCGGCATCTCCCAACAGCCAGACGGCCTCCTGCGGCAGCTCATCCGCCTGTACCATCGGCGCAGTGGGCTGTCCCTGTAGTGTCCGCCGCCACGCCTCCAGCAAGGAGGAGACCACTGTATCGGTATCGGGAGCACAATGCCCCATACACACTGCCGTCGGGCTGTCGGCACAGTGCCGCAGATAGGTCATCATGGCAGAAAACTTCATCGCCGTATCGGGCTTGGCAAGAGCGGCGCGGAATGCCGTCGGGGCTTGCCCGGTTATCTCCCGGAAAACGTGATTCATAGTGCGTATACTGGGGAATCCGCAGGCTTCAGCGATCTGGGTGATATTCTGTTCCTGCCGGGATAGCATCTCCTTCGCCATATCCACCCGATAGCCGTTGATCAGCCGGGGCAGGTTGATATGGTATCGGCAGTTGAGCAGGCGGGACAGATAGTGCCGTTCATAACCGAACCGATCCGCCAGCCGTTGCAGGGACAAAGGCTCGGTGAAATGAACAGCGATATAATCCAGCACATCCAGCACACCGGCATCGGTCTTCTCCCGTCGGGGCTGAAGCTCCGCCTGCCGCAAAAAGGCGGCAGTAAGCGCATATAGCACTCCTTTGCGTTCCAGCATATCCTCACGGGTATTCTCCAGAGCGGCGACCGCATACCGTGTGAGGGCTTCCTCGCACCGAAATAGTGGTGTGACCGGCTGTTTGCCGTTCACACGTTCCCGGAATACCGGCACAAAATCATCCGAAAAAACGGCGATCAGCATTTCCGAATCAGCTGTCCCGTGCAGAGCATGAACTTGATTGGACAGAATGAATACCCAATCACCCTGCCGGGCGATACAGGTATTTCCCCGGACGGTGACTTCTACCGTTCCCGCAAGAACACAGGCGATCTCATAATTGCGGTGAAAATGGGGATACCATTCCACCCCGACACACCGGTTGGCATTAAAAGTGTAGTTACTGCGGGAATTTTCAGGTTGATGGATCAGCATAGAGTCACCTCATAAAAGATAATTTATTGCTATAATTGTATAACAATTTTCTTTCCATAGCAAGTAAAAATACGTATACTGTCCTTGAAAATTACAAAAAAGAGGGATGTCGATGACGGGGACGGTTTTTTCGATCGAAGAGTTTTCCACCATGAACGGACCGGGTATCCGCTTGACCGTGTTCCTTAAGGGATGTCCGCTTCGCTGTACATGGTGTCACAACCCGGAAGGTTTATCCTTTTGCACCGAATATCTTCGTCTGCCGGACGGGTGTACCGGGTGCGGTGCCTGTCTGGCGGCAGGGGGCGGCAAGCTGACCGCCGCCAGTGTGATCGCCTGCCCACGGGGGCTGATACGCCGATACGGAGAGGCTCTCACCCCGGCGGCACTGATCCGACGGTTGGAACCGAACTTGCCCCTGCTGGCACAGGCGGGAGGCGGGGTGACATTTTCGGGCGGAGAGCCGTTTGGACAACCGGCATTTCTGACGGAGTGCCTGCAGGGATTGGCAGGCAAGACCCATCGGGCGGTGCAGACCGCCGGATGGGCGCCGGCAACGGTATTCCGTCAGATACTGGCACAGACGGATTATGTGCTGTTTGATCTCAAGCTCATGGACGAACAGCTCCACCGGTCATTCTGCGGGCAAAGCAACCGTCCCATTTTAGATAATTTTTCTCT
>JAZLKY010000330.1:0-1040 GCA_045597885.1 Acutalibacteraceae bacterium
CGCAGATCACAACGGAAGTCAGCCCCATTGTCGGGACGGAACGGCAAAGTGAAGATCTGGTCAATTATCTGCTGGGACAGTTTTCGGAAGATCCTTCTCAGATATGGCAATCAAATATCTTCGGAACTTCTCTCTACGGGCTGGTCAATGAGGGACTGCATAATAAATTGAACCATATGCCGGAGGAGGCACGGCAGAAAATGAAGGAAACGGTGGAAAGGATCATTAACGAGGGCTGTAACGGATTGATCTGTATCATTGTTTGAAGAGAAAATACGACAAAAAACGCTGCATGATCTGAACGCATTGGTTTTTCAGAGGTTGCCCGATGTCGGATTTTTGCGGCAAAATCAGTCACGATTCTGCAAAGAAAGGAACCCAAAGCTATGAATGTGAGAACGGATCCGAACCGGGAAATACGGTGGGATCATGCCGGGGGCGCAGACGAAAGGCAACGGACAGCCGGACGGGAGGGGACGGCTGTGCCGACTTTGCCGGAAACAAGCGAAAAAACAACTAAAAAAGCGGGAACGGTCCGGGTATTGGCGGTACAGTGCATCGCTTGTACGGTGCTGTTGCTGATAGCCCTGCTACTCCGTGTCGCCGGCGGAGAAGGCTATGCCTGTCTGCGACAGGATCTGAAGACGGCACTGGCTGAAAACGATCTGCCGGCGGCTATCGGGAGGTTGTGGGACGGTGATCCGGCACAGGCGGTGGCTTCCGATATAGAGACGGCAAATGAAACCGCACCGGCGGCGGATACTGTTGATTGAGTGGGAATGGTTCGGCATCCGATTCCGCATGAGTCTGCTGTTTCCGGCATTGCTGACGGCATTGACACTGTGGCAACCGGAAGGGGTGGCACTGAGCTGTGGGCTTGCCTCCCTGCTTCATGAGTGCGGACATCTGTTTGCTATGGTGTTGCTAAAATGTCCGCCGGACACATTCGTGATCGGTGCTTTCGGTGCTCGGCTGGAGATGGGGGAACACCGCCTGTCGGGATACGGGAAAAATGTGTACATCTCTTTAGCCGGACCACT
>JAZLKY010000331.1:0-2552 GCA_045597885.1 Acutalibacteraceae bacterium
TTCCTCATTGGACGGGGTACTGTACAGTAAGGACAAAACAGAACTGATCTGCTGCCCGGCGGGGAAACAGGGCGAGTTTATCATCCCGGACAGCGTGAAGAGCATCGGCGATTATGCCTTTTGCGGCTGCTCCGGGCTGACGGACATCACCATACCGGACAGCGTGAAGAGCATCGGAGATTCTGCCTTTGAGGAATGCACCGGGCTGACGAGCATTACTATCCCGGACAGCGTGACGAGCATCGACGGATTTGCCTTTTACAACTGCTCTGGGCTGAAAGATGTCTATTATACCGGCAGTGAAGAACAGGCAAAGAAGATCAACATCATCAGTTGGGCCAACGATTGTTTGATTGATGCCACATGGCACTACAACTGCACCCCGGTATCCGTGCCTCCCGGCGATCTGACCGGGGACGGCGAGGCTGATTCCGACGACTTGACCGCCCTCGCCCGTGCGGTGGCGAAGCTCGATACCCTCACGGGGGATGCGCTCACTGCCGCCGATGTGACCGGGGATGGAGAAGTGGATGCCGACGATCTGACCCGTCTTGCCCGCCATGTGGCGAAGCTGGAACCGCTTTTTTAATGCATAATTATTGTTACTTGTTTGATCTTGTTTCCCGCCTTTTCCGTCGGTGCGTGACCAAAAGCGGCATCTGCCGCTGCACCGACGGGAAAGTTTTTATATGAGTTTGCTATTTGGAGTAGGAAGACACTATAGCCCACGACAAGGCACCGTTCGGCAATGGAATTTCGGATGATTTTGTCGGTTTTGGATGCAGGAAAGCTGACGCATTCCAAAGCGAAAACCGGCAAAAGCACCGAATAAGCCACAGCCGACGGCGAACGGGTTCTGCTCCCTTCGGCTATAAGCGGATCAAGTAACATCTGCAACAGACGGCGGTTATTCATACCCGGCAGGCAAGTTGATCCTACAAAAAAACAACGGTGGGAACAGTCCATCCCCCCCGTTGGTCGTTTTCATTATATTTGATATGTAATATCCGAAGACAGAAAACCCTTACAGCACCTTGCTGAGGAAGTCCTTCAAGCGTGGACTCTTCGGACAGCCAAAAACCTCTTCCGGTGTCCCTTGCTCTTGAATGAGACCGTCATCAATGAACAGCACACGGGAGGCTACTTCTCTTGCGAATCCCATCTCATGGGTGACGATCGCCATGGTCATGCCTTCTTTGGCGAGGTCTTTCATAACATCCAGCACTTCGCCGACCATTTCCGGATCAAGGGCGGATGTTGGCTCGTCAAACAGCATCACATCAGGGTCCATGCACAGCGCCCGCACGATGGCGACACGCTGTTTCTGACCGCCGGACAACTGATTTGGATATGATTCGGCACGGTCATCCAAACCGACCCGTTGAAGTAATTCATGCGCTTTTTCTTCGGCTTCTTCTTTCGACTTTCCTAACAGCTTCATCGGCGCAAGGGTCATGTTCCTCAGGACGGTCATGTGCGGGAAAAGGTTGAACTGCTGGAAAACCATACCCATCTTCTGCCGGTGGAGATCTATATCGACGTCTTTGTCCGTAATATCCGTGCCTTCAAAGAATATATGTCCCCCGGTTGGCTGCTCCAACAGATTGAGCGTCCGTAAAAAGGTGGATTTACCGGAGCCGGATGCGCCGATGATCACGACGACCTCTCCCTTGTGAATGTCAAGATCAATTCCCTTCAGTACATGATTGTTACCAAAGGATTTTTCAAGTTTTTCGATGTGGATCAAAACAGAATCATCAATGGTCACTTTTACGCAATCTCCTTTCCAAAATACTCAACAATTTGGACAGGATGATAACGATGACCAAATAGATGAGTGCCAAACTGACATACGGAATAAATGCCTGATAGGTCTTGCTGACGATGTTCTGCGCTTGCTTTGTCACGTCACGCAAAGCGATGACAGAAACCAAAGAGGTGTCCTTGAGCAGGGTGATCATCTCGTTCCCCAAAGCAGGCAATATGTTCTTGATCGCTTGCGGGATCACGATATACCACATGGTCTGTGTATAGCTGAGTCCCAACGAACGTCCTGCCTCGGTCTGCCCACTGCTGACGGACATCAGTCCCGAACGGGCAATTTCTGCCACATAAGCACCGGAATTGATCCCCAATGTAATAACACCGCATACGATCATTCCGAGATCCGACTTCGGAACCATGATGACAAATCCCATGATCAGCAACTGGACCATCATGGGTGTGCCCCGGATGATGGTCAGATACAGTTGACAGAACCAGTTAAGGAGGCGCAATATCGCATTGGGGCGTCTGCGCAGGGCAACGGTATCATGGAAGGTACGGACGATGGCGACCAACAAACCGAGAACGATACCGATCGCCAGTGCGCCGACCGTGACGATAAATGTGATCTTGAGACCGTTGGTAAAGAACCTCCAACGATTCTCATATACAAATGTCTGATACAGTTGGAACAGAAAATTCTGCAGCCACGCCGGGCAGGATAGTATCCAAGCCGGGGCATCGGCGATCCAACCGGCAAAAGTCAATACACTCACGGGGATGCTCCT
>JAZLKY010000332.1:0-2205 GCA_045597885.1 Acutalibacteraceae bacterium
CGCCGCCGTTCCGACAGACAGACTACTGCTCGAAACCGATGCGCCCTATATGGCACCCGAACCCTGCCGGGGACAGCGCTGCGATTCTTCGCTGATCGCCCACACCGCCGAAAAGATCGCCGCCATCCGGGGGACGGATACCGACACGCTTCTGCGGCAGACGGCGGCAAATGCCCGGCGGCTGTTCGGCTGAGTGCCGACTAACCTTAGTTATATACCACAAAACGAAAGAGTTGAAAAGGGTAAAAATAAATCCCTTTTTTACTCTTTTTTTATGGGTTGACTTTCCGGGGATAAGTGGTACTATGGGGGCGAACGCAAGGGGGTTGTCTGTGCATAAGGAGGGGTTCATTATGCCGAAACTGTCCGAACATTCCGGTGAGATCAACGAACGGGAAGTGCTGGAATCCGAACCGAGACTGGTGAAAGTCTTTGTGCAGAACGCAGACAAGATCAAACCGATCCCGATGCTCCTTCGATTCTACAAGGGGTACTATTGGCGGTTGATTTTGGCGGTGCTGTTTTTCATTATTAAATCGTCTCCGACATGGATCCTGCCACTGATCACCGCCAAGGTGATTGATGCGATCACCACCCGCCCGCCGGATATGACACAGCAGTTGATCCTGTATTTCGGGATCGCCATCGGTTCACTGGCGGTAAATGTTCCGTTCCATGTGTTATATGTGCGGATGTACAGCCGTGCTTCCCGCAGTGTGGAGGCGGGTTTGCGGGGTGCGATGATCCGCAAACTGCAATCACTCTCCATCTCGTTCCATAAAGAGATGGAAAGCGGCAGGATCCAGACAAAAGTGATGCAGGATGTGGAAAAGATCACCGGGTTGGGACAGACGGTCTTCAACACCGTCATCGGTGTGGTGATCAATATGTCCATCACGGTGGCGATCGTTGCTTCCACCAACCTGTATGTACTGCTGATGTTTGTGCTGTGTATCCCGGCATCCGTGTTTCTACAGCGGGCATTCAGGAAGAAGATGCGTCAGCGCAATCACGAATTCCGTGTAGAGATGGAACATGCCGCCTCCGATGTACTGGATATGGAAGAACTCATCCCGGTCACACGGGCGCACGGACTGGAACAGAAAGAGATCAAAAAACTGACTGCCGATGTGACCGAGGTGGCGGAACACGGGCGACGGCTGGATATGATACAAAATCTGTTCGGCTCTGCCGCATGGACGACCGTGATGCTGTTCCAGACACTGTGTCTGTTCTTTACCGGATTTTTGGCACTCAAGGGATTCATCTCCATCGGTGAGGTGTCGATGTATCAAAGTTATTTTGCCTCGCTGACGGGATATGTGTCCAGTATCCTCGGTCTGCTCCCCACCATCGCCGCAGGATCGGAAGCGATCTATTCCATCGGGGAGATCCTTACCGCCTACGATGTGGAGAAAAACGACAACAAGAAAAAGCTCAAGGGGCTGCAGGGGCGGTATGAATTCCGGGATGTGGGATTTCAATATGATGCCGAGACCCCGGTGCTGTCCGGGCTCAACCTCACAGTGGAACCGGGTGAGACCGTCGCTTTGGTGGGCGAATCCGGGTCGGGTAAATCCACCATCATCAATCTGGTCATCGGATTCAATATTGCCCAGCAGGGGAAGGTGCTGATCGACGGGCAGGATATCCGGGATCTGGATCTGCACGACTACCGCCGGATGCTGTCGGTCGTGCCGCAGAATTCCATCCTGTTCTCCGGCACGGTACGGGACAACATCACCTACGGCAATAGCCGGGTGAAGAAAGAACAGCTCGATTACGCCATCAAAGCCGCCCGATTGGAAAGCGTGATCGCCTCTCTGCCGCACGGACTGAATACCAAAGTGGGCGAACACGGCAGTAAACTGTCCGGCGGTCAGCGACAGCGCATCTCCATCGCCCGTGCCATCATCCGTGATCCCCGTGTGATCATCTTCGATGAGGCGACCAGTGCGCTTGACAGTGTCACCGAGCGGGAGATACAGGAAGCCATCGACAATCTGACCGCCGACCGTACCACCTTCATCGTGGCGCACCGGCTGTCCACCATTCGCAATGCCGACAAGATCGCCGTCATCCGGGGCGGCCAGTGCGTGGAGTTCGGTACATGGGACGAGCTGATGGCAAAACAGGGCGAATTCTATCGCTATAAAATGGCACAATCGTGACGAAAAGGGGATAGGAAAAATGTTCGGAATGAAC
>JAZLKY010000333.1:0-6377 GCA_045597885.1 Acutalibacteraceae bacterium
TACTTTATCCACCAGACCGACATATTTTTTTGACAGGCGAACAGCCTCTGCCCAAAACCCGTTGTCATGCAATGCCTTGATGACCATATACTGCTGACAAGCCCAGCCATTGGGATAATCCCACTGCAATCCCAAAATGTCATCCCGGTTTTCACAACCGGCTACGCCATACGAAAATTCCAGTTTTTCAAGCAACCTCTCCGTTTTTTTGCTCTGCCGTTCATCAGCGATACCAAAAAACAACGAATAAAACATCGCTGTGGATACAAGCGTTCTCTTTTCTTTATTGACGAAATCATAATCGCAGAATCCACCCGTTTTTTCATCCCACAAAAATCTGTTCATTAGAGCAAGCCGTTTATCTGCTCTTTGTCTCCAAAGATTTTCATCACCGATTCCGAGGATCCCGGAAAACCGTTCCATATTCTTTTCCATTCCATACAGCAAAGAATTCAGATCGGCAGGAACGATATCCTGTGCATACATCACCAGCCGGCTACTGCAATCCCAGCCGCTTTCGTAGATACTGTAGCTGCTCTCTCCCAGCCGTTCCCGCTCTTCTGCGCTGTCGGGCAACGGGATCCCAACCCTTTGACAAATACCCTCAGCGCTGTCAGCATACTGTTTTAACTGACCGTTATATCGGTTCAGCCCGGTATTGGTCATCCGGTCACGCTGCCAAAAAGCGTACTCCTTTTGCAAGGTCGTGTATGCCTCTTTCAACCAATCGGTGTCTCCGGTTTGCTCAAAAATATCCTTCACCATTTCGGATAAAAACGGTGGCTGTGAGCGGTACTGATAAAAAGTCCTGTTGCCGTTCGGCATAAATCCAAAGCGATCGACAAGAAACAGCATATCATCCACATTGTTTTTGGCAAGCCCTGTCCTGCCCGACAGGATCAGTCCGATATTGGTAAAATAGGTATCCCAATAGTACAGTTCCTGAAACGTCCCCTCTGCACAGGGAACAGTGTAGGGAAAGGGAAGCCCAATCAGCGTACCGTTATCCTCTCGGTTCTCACGGATCACACCATCCCAGTGTTCTTGTATGTATCGTTCGACTTCTTTCATAACAATGACCGTGCTTTCGCAGTGCGAAAGTCTCCTTTCTCACCCGATCGGGGACAGATATACAAACAGAAAAAAACGAGGACCGTTCCAGCGGTCAATACGCCGGCATTCGGAAACGGTCCCACGGAAACGCCTGACAGTCGGGAAGGCTGTCCGCACACACCGTGCGGCCGGTAAAGGGATGCGGAAAAGCCAGTCGGCAACTCCACAGGCAAAGAGGAACCCCACGCTCTCCACCGTAGCGGGTGTCCCCCGCCAGTGGAAGTTGACGGGAGGCAAATTGCACCCGGATCTGGTGAGTCCTCCCGGTTTCCAACTGAACGGCGACCAGACTGCGGGAATCGACCGTTTCCAATGTACGGTAATGCAAGACAGCCCTGCGAACACCCCGCCGCTCCCGCCGGACGATGAAGGATTTATTGGTTTTTGGATCATGGTAAAGAAGATCTTCCATCCGCCCCTCCGGGGGAACAGGAGTCCCTCCCACAACAGCCAAATACTCTTTGTGAAACCGGTGATGATCGCTCACCAATGCCGACAGTGCCGCCGCTCCTCTGTCAGTGCGGGCATAAACCATTACCCCACCCGTCTGCCGATCCAAACGATGGACCGGCTTGACGGGGTATCCCTGCTGTGCCAACTGTACAGGAACACTGTCGGCTGTGCCGTCTGCCTGTGAGGAAATACCTGTCGGTTTTTCGATCACCAGCAGATCGGCATCTTCATACAACACGGTGATCATGAGCGACGCATAGTTGCCAAACACGCCCGGTGAGCCATATACACGTCGATTTTCGAGACCAATTCAAAGGGAGAGTGCATACTGAGCACCGGTACTCCCATGTCCACCGTATCCACATCAAGATTGGCAATATACATAGCGACCGTTCCGCCGCCGCCGGCATCGACCTTGCCGAGTTCGCCGATCTGCCACAGCACCTTTTCCGCATCTAAAACAGAACGGATCTTTCCCATAAACTCCGCCGAAGCATCACTGGTGCCGCTTTTACCACGGGCACCGGTATATTTGGTGATACAGATCCCGTGATTGAGCTGAGCCGCATTACTGCGGATCATCACTTCAGGATAGATGGGATCATAGGCGGCATTCACATCAGCAGATAAACAAACGGAGGATGACAGCACCCGATGCCCCTTCTCTCCGAAGCACGCCGCCAAATCATCAATAAAATACCGCAGGAATGCAGAACACATACCTGTATTGCCTTCCGAACCGATCTCCTCTTTATCCGCCAGGACCGTCACCGCCGTATAGGCAGGATGTTCGCAGGCAAGCAGAGCAGTCACCGCCGGATAGGCACACACCCGGTCATCATGACCGTAAGCACCGATCATACTGCGATCAAAACCGATATCTTTTGCCCGGAAAGCGGGAACGATCTCCAGTTCCGCAGAGAGAAAATCGGCTTCGATCATGCCGTATTTTTCATTCAGCAACCGGAGAATATTCAGTTTGACAGCTTCACTGCCCTCGTCTCCGGCAAAAGGCCGTGAACCGATCAGCAGATTGAGAACTTCTACCTTGACCACATCACCCGCAGTACGTTTCATCTGCTCCGTTCCCAAATGCGGCAACAGATCGGTGACACAAAAAACAGGATCGCCGTCATCCTCACCGATGGCAACTGTTACCGAGGTACCGTCTTTGCGGATGACGACCCCATGCAATGCCAACGGGATCGCCGTCCACTGATACTTTTTGATGCCGCCGTAATAATGGGTATCAAAATACGCCAGCTCAGCATCCTCGTACAACGGATTGGGCTTAAGATCCAGCCGGGGGGAGTCGATATGTGCCGCCGCCAGCGTTACGCCCTCCTTTATCGGACGTGTACCGATCACAGCCAATATCAATGATTTGCCCCGGTTATTATAATAGATCTTATCCCCCGGCGCATAGGAACGATCGGGATCAAATGGAGAGAATCCGTTTTCCTCAGCCATAGCCACGGCGGCGATCACCGCTTCACGCTCCGTTTTAGCACGGTCAAGGAAATGCTTGTATCCCTCACAATAGGTATCGGCTGCGGCAATCTCTTCCGCCGTCAGTACCTTACCGCCATTTAACTGTTGATAGCCCCACTGTTCCCGTCTCTGTTCAGCCAGTGTTTTATCTTTTTCCATTATGATCCACCTTTCTGTTTATTCCATGGAATAGAGTATCTGATAACGTCTTTGTGTCTCTGTGACACGCCGGATATAATCATCCGTTTCCTTATAAGGAACGGCATCCAAATGAATGCCGTCATGAGAACAATCCGGATTCTTCAGCCATCTGCCTACCGTTCCCTGCCCGGCATTGTATGCCGCCAACAAGGTTTCCACTGTCTGGAATTGTTCCCGTAAAAGAGATAAAACATACACCCCGTAATGGATATTGATATTCGGATCGAATAGATCCTCCACTGTATGGCAGTCAGATTCTCCCGCTCGTTTGAGCGCCCAGTTGAATGTGTTATCGGTCAACTGCATCAACCCCTTAGCTTCAGCAGAAGACAGAGCAGAAGCATCAAACTCACTCTCTGTATGGATGATCGCATAGATAAGAGAAGGCGGAAAATCAAACTGCTCCGCTTCCCGGACGACCGTCGTTTCATACTTTACAGGGAACAACGCCCGGAAATACCAGTCATAACCTCGGTTAAGCAAAACAGCACAACAAAACAGAACCGCCAGCACGGCAACCGGTATCCTGATTTTTTCAATCATCCGTCCACCGCCCTCTTCGTTCTTCCCACAACCGTGATGCCGCCTCGCACAGATCGGCTTCTCCATCCCGGTTATACAGAAGAAGAACACCGGGGCGACAGTAGAAGGAATCCTCCGGCTGTGCCTTCATGCGCCGACGGGCGGCAGTCTCATCCAATCCATCCCGTTCCATGATCCTGTGCAATCGCTGTTCGGCAGGAGAAAGCACTGCCACAATGCGATGACACAGAGCGTCTGCCCCAGCTTCAAACAACAACGGAGCATCGAGCACTGCCACCTCTACTCCCTGATCAGCCGCATCCGCCAATTTTGAACGGATCATTTCCATCACGGCCGGATGAATGATCGCATTGAGCTTCTGCGCTTGTTCGGGAGAGGAAAATGCCCGTTTGGCAAGTTCTTGCCGATCCAGTGTGCCATCCTCCCGTAGGATGGCGGAGGAAAAAACACGGGTCAATTCTCCCAGGCAGGTACTGCCGGGAATCACCGCCTGCCGTGCCAACTGTTCGGCATCAATAATATAGGCGCCTCTATCTTTAAAGCAGGCGGCGACTGTCGATTTCCCGGTCCCGGTAGGACCGGTCAGCCCGATGACGGTGACCGCACTGATCACCGAAAAGGCGGCGGCACGGAGCAAACGGTTGTAGACAGCCAATCCGACGCCCTCCGGCTGCGGACAGGCGGCATACACCGTCACTGCGCCCTGTTCGTCCAATTGTCGCAGTGCATCAAAGATCTGCTGTGCCTGCGCCACCGGATCATTCCGCCGACCGTAAGTGACAGCCGGAACGGAAAGCATTTCCTTATCTTCATCAAAACACAATGCCATGACACCCGGTCCGGCATGGCTATCGACGAACGCACGGTAGGCAGAGGCAGACCCCTTGACCAGATGGACAGTGGCTTTGGGCGCATAATGCTTGTATTTCATGCCGGGAGAAGCCGCCACCGCATTGGCAAGCAGGGCATGCGTGACCGCAGGATCAATTTCAATCGGACCGATGACCTGCTCCAGCATCTCCGGTGTGATGCCTCCCGGTCGAAGCAGTCTGGGCGGTTCATGGCAAAGATCGACGACAGTAGACTCGACACCGACCTCACTGTCGCCCCCTTCTAAAACGGCATTGGTCGACCCGTCCATATCCTCCATCACCCGTTTGGCATTGGTTGGACTGGGAGCGCCGGAACGGTTGGCTGACGGGGCAGCCAAAGCCCTGCCCGAACGGAGGATGACCGCCTGGGCTACCGGGTGAGAGGGAAACCGCACTGCCACCGTAGACAAGCCCCCGGTGGTTTCCGACGGCACCGTAGGATCGGCGGGCAAGATGATGGTCAACGGTCCGGGCCAAAACACCTCTGCCAATCGCATGGCTTTTTCGGGGATGGCTTTCACCAACGGTGACCAATCCCGAACATCAGCAATATGAACGATCAGTGGATTATCCGCCGGTCTGCCTTTGGCGGCAAATATCGCTCTGACGGCGACCGGATCCATGGCATCCGCCGCCAGACCGTAAACGGTCTCGGTAGGGATCGCCACCGTCTTCCCCTCCCGCAGTAAAGCTGCGGCACGGTCAATGCCCGTCGCCGTTGGCAGTAAATACTCAGTTTTCATCGTAAGCCTCGTTTATTCGTTTTCGTTTTCCCGATTCAGCGCCGCCGCCCGGTCAGCAGTGATCAGCGCATCGGTCAGTTCATTCAGATCCCCGTCCATGATGCTGTCAATTTTATACAGTGTCAACCCGATCCGATGATCTGTCACCCGCCCCTGCGGAAAATTATAGGTACGGATGCGCTCGCTGCGATCACCCGTCCCCACCTGGCTTTTCCGATCTGCCGCAATGGCAGACTGTTGTTCTTGCTGTTTTTGCTCCAGCAGGCGGGAACGCAACACCCGCATAGCTTTATCTTTGTTCTTATACTGACTGCGCTCATCCTGACATTCCACCACCGTTCCGGTTGGCAAATGTGTGATGCGAATGGCGGATTCCGTTTTGTTGATATGCTGTCCGCCCGCTCCACTGGAACGGAATGTGTCGATCTGCAGATCTCCGGGATCAATGTCCAATTCCACCTCGTCCGCTTCCGCCAAAACGGCGACTGTCACTGTAGAGGTGTGGATACGACCGCCTGTTTCCGTTTCCGGTACCCGTTGCACCCGATGAACACCGCTTTCAAATTTAAAGCGGCTGTAGGCACCGTCTCCGGTGATCATGAAACTGATCTCTTTGAATCCGCCCAATTCGGTCGGATTACTGCCGATCTGCTCAGTGGAAAAATGCTGTCTGTCCGCATACATCTGATACATCCGATACAGCGATGCAGCGAACAACGCCGACTCCTCCCCACCCGCACCGGCACGGATCTCTATGATCACATTTCGGCTGTCAAGCGGATCACGGGGAAGCAATAATATTTTGATCTCCTCTGTCAACCGTGTCAATGCTTCATTGGCATCTTCCCATTCCTGACGTGCCAACTCACGCAGTTCTCCGTCCGTACCGGACGCCGCTAATAACTCCTCTGCTTCGGCGGCATCCTGCCGTGCCTTTTGCCAGGCTTTCAAGGCAGAAACG
>JAZLKY010000334.1:0-15572 GCA_045597885.1 Acutalibacteraceae bacterium
ATCGTACATCCGGCGGAGCACGGGTGCCACGTTTTTTTCTGAACTGCCCTGTGCCGGCAAGAGAATACTATTTGTAATATTGTAAAAATATATACAGTCCGTACTTACTTCTTGCCGGTCTCGATGCGGCAATCGGTCTCCATGACAGCATCCTCCATGATGATCTCCCCGATACTGTCTGCCCGGATATGTCCGGCACGGGGATTCTTCACCGAGAGAATATGTCCCCGCACATCAGCCTCGACAGCAGAATATTCAAAGCTGAGGTCCGTCCCCTCCATGGTGCAGTCCACCAGTCGCAGATCACGGCAATAACACAACGGCTGTGTCCCCGCAATATGGCAGCGAACCAGCGTCAGTCCCTCCGAATACCAGCCGAGATATTCTCCCCGGATAATGCTGTCGGTCACCGTCACATGTCGGCTGTGCCAAAATGCATCCTTCGTATCCAGCTCCGCATGATCCACCGTGAGGTCTTCCGTGTACTGAAAAGAGTATTTTCCCCGCATTCGCAGATCCAGGAGATGACCGCCCCGTGTCTCGAACAGGAAATACTCGGAGGTAACCGTACAGTCCGTCATCGAGATATCCCGACACCGCCAACCGCATTCCGGCGAAACCACAGTACAGTTTTGCAATGACACCCGATCACATTCCCGCAAGAACTTTACGCCTTCGATCCGGCACCCCGCCACTTCACCGTCGGTGGCATACCAGACTGCCGCCCGTGTTCCACCGTCCAAAACAGAATCCGCCAACCGAAACCCCGCCGAATGCCACAGAGGATACCGCAGAGAAAAATTACAGTTTTGCACCGTCACCCGGCGGGATTCCTTCAAAGCCGATTCTCCGTCTGCCGGACCGGCAAAAATACAATCCTCCACCGTAGCATCCTGCAGATGATACAGTGCCCGCTCCTCATCCAATTGTTTCCCCTTAACTGTCATTTTCATGCTCAAGCTTCCTTCTCTAATTTTTCCTTGACGGTCTTCCGGAACACGCCGCTTCAAAGCCCTCTTTTGGGGTAAAATACAATAAAAGGAGGGCCGTTTCATGGGAACCGTCTACGGATACGCACGAACATCAACATCAGAACAAAACGAAGATCGCCAAATGATCGCATTAGCGGCAAAAGATGTGCCGAAAAGCCGCATTTTTCTTGATCGGCAGTCCGGCAAAGATTTCAACCGACCGCAATACAAAAAACTGGTCAAACTGCTCAAGCCGGGTGATCTGCTCTACGTCATGAGTATTGACCGGCTGGGACGGAATTATGAAGATATTCAGTCTCAGTGGCGCTTGCTCACCAAGGATATCGGTATTGATATCTGTGTCTTAGATATGCCACTGTTGGATACCCGCAACGGCAAGGATCTGATGGGAACATTCATTGCCGATCTGGTCCTGCAGATCCTATCTTTCGTAGCACAGAACGAAAGAGAAAGCATTCACCGCCGGCAAGAACAGGGGATCGCCGCCGCCAAGGCAAAAGGCGTCCATCTCGGTCGCCCCCGTGCCAAAATGCCGAAGGATTTTCCGCAAATCGTCCAGGCATGGGAACGTAGGCAGATCCCGCTTGACGAGGCGATAAGCCATTGCGACATCAGTGAATCCACCTTCTACCGCCGCTTACGGGACTATCGGGCTGACAGCACTCTTTAGCATCGGCAGCACTCTTTATTTTCTCTTGCTGTCCGGCAACTTCCCCCTTTGTGCGGCATATGGTAAAGGGGAGGGATCAATCATGTGGCAATTATTATGGCAGACAGTATCACAACTTTTCTTCATGGCACTGCACGTGGTCAACAGCAGTTCGTTCCCGAAACCGCTTACCGCCAAGGAAGAACGGCAGGCGTTGCAAAACATGAAAGCCGGTGACCGGGAGGCACGTCAACGGCTTATCGAACACAATCTGCGACTGGTGGCACATATCATCCGCAAGCGGTATGCCAATGCCAAAGAGCAGGAGGACCTGATCTCGATCGGCACAATCGGTCTGATCAAAGCGGTCGATACCTTCGACACCTCCAAGGGACCTCGATTGACGACATATGCCGCCCGATGCATCGAAAATGAAATACTGATGTATTTTCGATCGGGGAAAAAAACAGCGCAGAACGTATCCCTGTCGGAACCGATTGACACCGACAGCGAAGGACGGACGCTGACGCTGATGGATGTCCTCGCGCAGGAGGATACCATCCCGGAGGAGATGGAACAAAAAATCAACGGGGAGAAGCTTCCTCGATACATAGCCGAATCGCTTGACGAACGGGAACGGGAGATCATCGACTTGCGCTACGGTTTGCACGGCACTCCTCTCACCCAATGGCAGGTGGCGGAAAAACTGCACATTTCCCGTTCTTATGTTTCCCGTCTGGAAACACGGGCGTTGGGGCGATTGCGGGAACGGTATGAAACAGGGGACAGAAAACGGTGACCGGCTTGCATTCGGCGGCGGTTTCCATATCGGCAAGCAGACCGGATCTGATCGCCCGACAAAATCTACCGTGATTTCATTTGTGAAAAAAGTTCATTATACCAAATCGGTGAGTGACTCCCTATCTTGATCATCTCACCGTTTTGGTACTTTGCTACCGTAACAAACCCGTTATCGTTATCATAAAGCGTTGTTTCCTGCGTGAAACATATCCCTTTATTGAGGCAGTCCTCGATCATTACGAGCGCTTTTTCCCGCCGCCGATCGGATCACCGCCCGCTTCGGCGGTAATTTTGTCAACGTCGATTATGATACCCAAATTATTGATCTCCGTGCGAAGAACACCGGTCAGGCTGCTTTTCCCCGCTCCGTTCACACCTGCGACGATGGTATATGTTTTCATGCTCAACACCTCTTTTTAGGGCGCCTCTGCAAATTCTCCTGCACAATCTGAACACATCGAATTCTCAAAGGTTGCCTTTATTGATCATACCACAAGTTCCGCATGATTGCAAAGAAAATATTTGAGACGACAGAAAACGGTGACCGGCTTGCATTCGGCGGCGGTTTGTGGTATGCTGTTCCCAGCATTGAAAAATGAAAGGGATGTCCCTATGAGCCAAACTATCGTTGCCGTTTCTACCCCGGCTGCTCCTGCCGGACTGGGGGTATTGCGTATTTCGGGGGCGGAAGCTTTCACCGTAGCAGAGCGGGTGTTCCGTCCGGCGAACAGCGGCCGCCGCATCTCTGACATGCCGGGATATACTGCCGCTTTCGGGCACGTATTTGACCGGGACGGGGACATTGACGAATGCGTAGCACTGGTGTTCCGTGCCCCGCACAGCTATACCGGAGAGGATGTTGTGGAGTTGTCCTGCCACGGCGGGCTCTATCTGCTCCAACGAACATTGCGTACCTGCCTGTCCGCCGGCGCACGTCCCGCCGAAGCGGGTGAATTTACCCGGCGAGCATTCCTGAACGGGAAAATGGACTTGACACAGGCGGAGAGCGTCATGTCCCTTATCGCCGCCAACGGTCGGCTGGCAGCCAAAACCGCTCTGGCCGTCCACGAAGGGAATACTTTCCGCCGTTTGCAGGAGGTCAAAGAGACCTTATTGGGTGTCTGTGCCCAATTCGGCGCATATGTTGATTATCCCTACGAAGACATTCCGGAGCTGGAACCAGCAGCACTGCGAACAACCATCAGCTCCGCCCGAAAAACCATCCTGTCGTTACTGGACACTTTTGATGCCGGACGGATCGTGCGTGAAGGGATCAGTACCGCTATCGTCGGCAGTCCCAATGTCGGCAAATCCACACTGATGAACTGTCTTGCCGGGTGCGAGCGCAGTATCGTGACAGATGTTGCCGGCACCACACGGGACATCGTGGAAGAAACCGTCCGGCTGGGAGAGGTCGTTCTGCGGCTGGCGGATACCGCCGGCATCCATTCCACCGATGACCGCATCGAATCGGCAGGCATAGAAAAAGCCCGCGACAGGATGCGGCAGGCGGCACTGGTGCTGGCGGTGTTTGACGGCAGTCACCCGCTCACAGATGACGACAGAAGACTGGCACAGGAAGCCGCCGGGAACGCCGCCGTGGCGATCATCAGCAAAGCAGATCAGCCGGAGCGGGTAGAACGGTCATTCCTCGAAAAAACATTCCGATGGGTAGTGACACTGTCTGCTAAGACCGGAGAGGGGCTGGCGGAGCTGACCGATGCTGTCGCCGCCGTGACCGGTGTGGAGGCGTTGGATGCGGCAGAACCGATGCTGGCAACCGAGCGGCAACGGGACTGCGCCGCCCGATGCCTGTCCTGTCTCAACGAAGCACTGGCGGCACTGGACAGTGGTCTGACACTGGATGCGGTGTCGGTCAGTATAGATGCGGCGATCAGCGCCATACTGGAGCTGACCGGAGAGCGCACCACCGAGGCGGTGGTTGACGAGGTATTCTCCCGCTTCTGCGTGGGGAAATAAATGCCCTTTTTTATGTAAATCCAAACTGTACTTTTTTATTACCGTAAAAATCCGTCATTTTTCGGGATACGGGGATTTGTTGTTGCCGCTATCTGCGGTTTTATGGGTTTTATCACGGATATCCCTTGCAATTCCCGCCGGGCGGCAGTATAATGAGAGACGAAAGGAGTGGATCAATATGATCTTCGATACCATAGAACGGTTAGGCAACTATTCCATCAAGGGGACAAAGGTGATGCTGGACTTTTTACAGAACACCGATCTTGACACACTGGAGCCGGGGAAACACGCACTGGCAGACGGCTGTTATGTCAACTATTCCTGCTACAACACCCGGCAGGACATCGCACTGGAGGCACACCGCCAGTACATAGACGTACAGGTATTGCTGTCCGGCTGGGAGCAGGTACATTTTGCCCCCATCGAGGCGGGCACACCGGATACCGAATACAATCCCGATAAGGATGTCCAGTTTTTCCGTTGTCCGTCACAAAAAATGACATCTGTTCTGTTAGAGGGCGGACAGTTCATGGCACTGTTCCCTGCCGATCTACACGGCCCGAATCTCGCACCCGATGCGCATCCGAACCGCAAACTGATCTTTAAGATCCCGGTCGAATAAGCATTCTGATGGTTTGGGGAAGGACAGCGAATAAAAAATGGATATTTTGTTGAGCATAGCGGTCGCCCTCATCATGGGCCTGCTCTTGACACGGGTGATCAAGCCACTGGGACTGCCGGCAGTGACGGGATATCTCATTGCCGGTATCCTCATCGGTCCGTACGGACTGGGACAGTTAGGACAACTGTGGGGGATCGACGGACTGGGATTCACCTCCGCCGCCTATGTAGAAGGGTTCGGCGTGATATCGGATGTGGCACTCGGATTCATCGCCTTTTCCATCGGCAACGAGTTCCGTCTGGCGCAGGTCAAACAGATCGGAAAAAAAGCCGCCGTAATCGGCGTGGTACAAGCCCTCACTGCGGCGGCATTTGTCGATATAGCGCTGTGCGTATTGAGCAAACTGCTCGGAGAATCGGTATTCCCCATGAGTGCCGCCATCACCCTCGGTGCGGTCGCCACCGCCACAGCCCCCGCCGCTACGCTGATGGTCGTGCGGCAATACAAGGCGAAAGGACCGCTCACCGACATCCTGCTCCCCATCGTGGCGTTGGATGATGCCGTTGGGCTGGTGGTATTTGCCGTATCCTTCGGGATCGCCAAGGCGATGGTCAGTGGAACGGTGGATTTCATTTCCATCATCGTCGATCCGCTCATCGAGATCGCTGTTTCTCTGCTGCTCGGCACCGTGGTCGGTTTCCTCTTTTCCGAGAGCGAGAAGTTTTTTCATTCCCGGAGCAAGCGGCTGTCGGTTTCCGTCACCTTCGTCATCCTCACCGTTGCCATCTCCATGCTGAAATTGAGGATCGGTTCCGTCACCGTCGGGTTTTCTCCCTTGCTTGCGTGCATGATGCTCGGAACGGTATTCTGCAATGTGTGCGAATCGTCCGAGGAACTGATGGACCGTGTCGACCGTTGGACCACCCCACTGTTTATTCTGTTCTTTGTCATCAGTGGTGCGGAATTGGAGTTGTCGGTATTTACCCGGCTGTCCATCATCGGTGTCGGCATCGTCTATATCCTGTTCCGTTCCGCCGGCAAGATGATCGGTGCAAATCTGAGCTCCCGGTGGATGAAATGCGATCCGAATATCATCAAATACCTCGGCATCACCCTGTTACCGCAGGCGGGTGTCGCACTGGGAATGTCGGTATCCGCCATGCAGCTCGGTGATGAGATTGGCGGGCTGGTACGCAATATCATCCTGTTCTCCGTCCTCATCTATGAACTGGTCGGACCGCTTCTCACCAAGATGGCACTGAAAAAAGCAGGCGAGATCATCCCCGAACAACGGGTATCTTCCAAGGTGTTGAACAAATCCACCAAAGCATGACAACTGTCGTTAATACAACGGTTCGAGCTTTGCTACATGGCGGGCAAGGCGAGTAAGGTCATTGGAATCAACGCCCGGTGTTCCGTCGACATCTGCCGCCGCCAACTGATCGGGGGTAAAATCATCCAGCTTGGCGATATAGCGTGCGAGCAATGTCAGATCCTCCGCATCCGCATCGCCGTCGCCGTCGATATCGCCGTAAAGACGCAGGGCGCAGTTCTGCACCGTGTCCCCGCTGACCGATACGGTGTATTGGCGGGGGGCGTGTCCGGCTTTGCTGACCTTCATTGTATATGTTCCCGCCGCAACGCCGGAAACGGTGTAGTCGGCGGTCAAGCCGGTCACTATCGTTTCATAAGCCACTTCACCGGAGCCGGAGGCAAACAGTTGTATTACGGTAGCTTCACTGCTTTTTCCGTAGGATGTCACCTTGCCGGAAACGGTTTTTGTTCCGTCACCGATCAATTTGGGCAACCAGAACATGACCATAGCATCATAATGCACGCCGCCTTCCGTGCCGCCGCCGTATGACCCTCCACTGAATCCGGCATCGGAGATCCATGCGATCGCATCGCAATAGCGCTTGATCTCATACCCTTTTTCGGCATTGATATTTAAAGACAAAACATACTCTTTTCCTTCTTTGAACTGACCGGCCGTCACATAACTGCTGCCGGACATCCAAGTGTAAGATAAGAGAGAAACACCCTCGGTATCCACCGTCGGGACGGCATCGGCAACATTCCCGCCGATCCGATATCCCGGAACGGATATTTCGACCAACTCGACCGTTTCGATCTCCTCTACGACCTTCGGCGTGCAGAAATAGGTGAAAGAAAGACCGCTTTTCGTATCCGTCACATCTTCGTCATTGATAAGGACTTTGAAGTTGTTTCCCGGAGAAACCGTTATCCCGCTTTTCGGGACGATGGTGATGACCGCCGCATACTTTGCACCCGCTTTAAAGGTGTCGGTCGGTTTCATATCAACATATTTGCCCGAAACCGGCTGCTGCCATGTCAGTATCTCATCATAAACAGCAGATTTACCGCCGCCTCGGAAATAGGTATCCGGATGAGCGCCCACTTTCGGAACGGTCACGGTATAATAGCGGTTGGATATCTCGAAATTCTCGCCGTAGCGAACCGTTTCCACGGCACTTTGATAGCCGCAGACCGTGCAGACTTTGACGATCTTGCCGTCTTGCTGTTTCGTCGGCGGGATAAGAACTTTTTTATCCGCAAAGGTATGTTCCTCCCATTTGCCCTTGTACAGACATCCCCGTACCGTACAGTAACCCTGATGGGAAGAACGGGTGGTCGTGTAAAGCAACTGATGGGCACCGATATGGCGGTTGCCGGTCATGGATCCGTTTTCTTCGATATCACGCCAATAATCCGCCTCATCATCATTCATAAGGCAATGACCTTCTTCGCCGCCCTCAATAATGGTGAATTCGTTACAGCAGTCGATACAGTAGTCGCAGTATTCGCATTTTTCAATTCCCAACGCCTCGGTACACTGACCGCAGTTTTCGCAAAGCCACCCTTCGGAATAGCAGCAATCAATGCAGTGTTCCCCGTCATCGGCACAGCGATCGATCACGCAGTAGCATTCATCACATAAGGTGCAGTGCATTGAGTTGTCCTCAATACAGTTTTCGCAAAATCGGCAATCCTCGCAGCGTTCAAGCCCCAGGGCTTCACAGCACGCACCGCAGTTATCGCACAGCCAATCCTCATTCTCACAGCAGAACACGCAGTGATTTCCGCCGCTTTGACACTGTTCTGCCTCCTCAAAGCACTCGCCGCAAATCTCACAGTGCCGTCCGTCGTCAAGTGCACAGTCATAGCAAAGACCGCAGGATGGGCACTGCATATCATCGCCCTCGCAAAGGAAGCACATATCGCATATCTCGCAATGATTTTCATCATAGCAATCAATGCAGTGGACACCGCATTCGCCGGGTTCCTTAACCGTAAACAGTTCCTCTATCATTTCCAGTTCTTCTTCACTGTCCACCTCATCTGCCGCTATGAATGCACCGCATTCTTCGCAAACTGCACCTTCTGTATATTCTTCAATTTTTTCCATAAGGCAATCATCGCATAAATAGTCGCCGTTTATTTCCGTGTCGAAAGAAAAGTCGGAACAGTCAGGGCAACGACCGCAGTTAGCACAGCACAGGAGTTCGTCGTATCCCATCATATTAATACATGCACCGCATTCTTTGCAGTGGGTGACACCTTTGGCACAATCATCGCATTCGTAGCAATAATCACAGATATCACCGACGCAGTTCGGGCATTTGCCGCAACCCACACAGCAACATTCCTCAATTTCGTCTTCGCCTAAGGATTGGGCACATGTGCCGCATTCAGAACAGTGAATGCCCTGTTCCACGGCACACTCTTCACAGTAATGACAGTCATCGCAGATATCCACGCACGAAGGACATTTATGGCATTCTTTGCATAAATCATCCACATCCTCAAACCACTCTTCACAGTCCGGACATCTGTATCCGTCTGCAAAAACATTCATCGGGAGTAATGAGAACAGCATTACAAAACAAAGAACGATGCTGATGATCCTTTTTTTCATACGTTTCTCCTCCTTCACGGTGACGGATTCCCCGGATAGCCGGTCGAGTCCCTGTTCCGCTCTTTTTGTCGGTATGATATGGCGGGGATACTCTTTTTTCATTATACCGATGTTGTGAAAAGTTGTCAAGTTTGGGAGATGTAAGGTCCTTTTCGGTTACAAAACACGCAACAAATGCTTCGGCAACAACAAACAAGCCCCCCTTTTTACACAAGGGAGGCTTGTTTCCTGCTGCCAAGCATGCAGTAAAACTCATTGAAACTTCCGTAGGGGCGAACAGTGTTCGCCCGCCGAGTATACCGCAAACCAACGGCGGGATGCGTAGGAAACGGGGAGCCTGTCCGGTGCGGCATCCCCAACACACCGCCATGGGTGCGGCAGTAGTCGGGGGGCGGTTTACACACTCAGTTTGGCGAGTTATTCATCGGAACGGGCGAGCCCGTTCCCTACGGTTCTCATACGATTACGGGTTACATTTTTACTCCATCGCTCATAGTTGTAAACTCTTAAACTTCATCGTCGCAAAGCGACGATACCCGCCCACGCACGCTACGGATGGTTCAATGCATTTTGTCTAACATTCCTGCTTCTCCTCATATATACGAATATAGGCACGCGGTGAAATTCCCATCATACGCCGAAAATCATAGGAAAAGTAACTCAGGCTATCGTATCCACAAAGTAACGCCGTATCAGTAACATTGCATCGACCGCTCTGCAGCAGGGACTTGGCATTATTCAATCGCACCAGACGGATATAGGCAATAGGAGTGCAGCCGAATGCAGCAGTAAACTCCCGCCGGAAATAGACCTCACTGACGCCGGCTTGCCGGGCAAGAGCGGAAACATTCAGAGAAGTATCTGCATAATCACGCTCGATACGGGCACGGGCGTTTTTCATGCGTGGGGTGATCACATGCACATCGCCGTGCTTGGCAGCACAGAGCTCCCATTCATGAAGGATGCGGTAAAAAAGCGACAATCCCAGTGGACCCTCAACACGGGTATAACGGCTGGACTCTAAAAGCTGTTCAAAAAGCTGTCTGAACAGCCTGGGATCGGAAACGGATGTGATCTCCGCCGTGGAAAGCCCCCGATCGCCGGCAAGGTTGAAATGGATGACGATGATCTCGCCGTCCTCCAGAACTTCGGTGTCGTATCCCCACCCCTGCGGAATGAAGGTCACGGAGTCGGCAGACGAGATCTTGCCGTCCACGGTAATCTTCCCGCTCAGACGAAAACTCAGCGAATGAAAACACCGTGGAGACACATGAACACTTTCTTTTTTTGTAAAGCCGGAACGGGATACCGACAGATCGGTAAGAAAAAGATTCTCAAAAACAAGCATATTTTCCTTTTATTCTCCTGTATATTGTGTATTTCCGCTGAAAAGTATAGCGGATCCGTGAACAAAAATCAAGTTTCTTTTTTTGATAGTTTTGTTATGTTTTTTGATTGCGCAGGGGGGAAAAACTCGTTATACTGTGAAAAAAGGCAGACATCTGTCTTCAATGAACAGGAGGAATAACTATGGATCTGATGGAAAAAATCAGTCAGGCAGTCAAAGCGGAGCGGATCGACCTGATCGGCTTTGCCGGAAAGGAGCGTTTTGCCGCTCTCCCCCCGGAAAAGAATCCTTTCTCCATTTTCCCCGAAGCCAAAACGGTGATCATGCTGGGCAAGCGCATCCTGCGGGGTTCATTGCGGGGTGTGGAAGAAGGAACCAATTTCGGTGACTACACTCTGTTCGGCGTGAACTGGCTGGAGGACGAATTTCTGTCGCTTGCCTGCTACGGTCTTGTGAGCGCCATTGAAGATGAGGGATGGGAAGCCGTGCCCGTTTTCCCCAACCCCACCGACCAGGCGCCTTCCGGGGTGGCGGTCGCACCCGACCGTCCGGCACCGAATGTGTATCCGGATTTTGACTATGCCGCCGTGGCTTGCGGACTCTGCGAGATATCCTTTTCCGGCATCCCCTTCTCGTCAAAATTCGGTTCCCGTCAGCGTTTCCATATGATTCTCACCGATGCAGAACTCCCCGAAACGCCTCTGCTGACCGAAAGTGTGTGCGATCATTGCGGACGCTGTGCGAAAGCCTGCCCTCTGGGCGCCATCTCCAAAGACGAGACCGAAGAAATCGAGATCTGCGGCAAAATCATGACGGTGGCGAAGATCGACTATGAGATCTGTAAGAACTGCAAAAACGGTGCTGTGCCCTCCCGTTTCGGTGCATCCTGCAAGCCCGACCGGGTCGCTGCCCTCTGCAACCGTACCTGCCTGTGTCATTTAGAAGAAGAACAGACGGTGGACAATCACTTTGAAAACGCTTTCCGCCGGCGTGACGCCTGGTCGCTGGATGCGTTCGGACGCTATGAAAAACACAATGCAGAAGAAGTGAATGTCCTTGGCGGTTCCTTCTCCAAGGACGGAAAACGGGGTGTCGGTCGATGAAACTGACTTCGGAAATGATCAAGGAAAAGGCAAAGGAGCTCGGCATTGATGCCATTGCCATCGGCAATATCGAACGCTTTCGGGGCGCACCGAAGCTGATGTCCCCGATCAGTTATTTTCCGCACGCCAAATCGGTGATCGCCGTGGCGATGCGTATTCCCCGTGGCAGTTACCGTGGCATTGAGGAAGGCACACACTGGCATAACTACACATTCTATTCCTACAATAAACTCAATTCTCTTTTCCGTCCGAAAAAGTCCTATGACCTCTGCTGTTTTATTGAGGATCACGGCTGGGAGGCGGTGGCGCATTATCCGGCTGTCCCGGAGGGGAACGGCACTACCCGTGAGCCGGTCGGCCCGGATCGCCTGCCCCCGGATGTCATCTGTTCGGTGCGTCTGATCGCCGCCGGATGCGGACTCGGAGAGATCGGATATTCCAAGGTGTTTTTGACCAAACGTTTCGGTCCCCGTGTCCGTTTGGGCTTGATCTTTACCGACTGTGAACTGGAAAGCGATCCCATCATGGATACCGGCACCGTCTGCCTCCATTGCGGGGCATGTGTGCGTGAGTGTCCGGGAAACGCCATTCCGCCCTTGAACGAAACCGGTAAGCGACTCACGGTGGACTACGGTGAAAAGACCGTCTGGTACGGGGATGTCAGAATGGGCAGATGCACCCTTTCTCATCATGGGATGAACAATGAGTGTTCTCCCTTCTTAAAAAAGGAGTTTCCCAATATGGCGTTCGATGTCCGTGATTCTGAGATGACCGAGGAAGAAGCGTACATTCTGAGCTATTCCATGGCAGGGGCAAGATGGGGACGCAAGCCGGAAAACACTGCTGCTATGGGATATTATGACTATATCCTGAAGCACACCGGCTACTTTGCCATCTGCGGAGCAAAGGGGTGCATCCGTGCGTGTATGGATAAGCTCGAAAAAACCGGCCGCATCGAAAACATCTTCCACCATCCTTTTTATAAAAAAGAAAGCTGGTCGCTGGAGAATCAGCCGCAGGAGGTTTCCGAAGGCGTCAATCCGTACCGTGAGGCATACCTGGATGAAAAATATCCCGGTATCCGAGAAAACGAATATAAGAAAACCGAATAAACAAATCCGTTTTGTTGATGCACCGAAGCATTCTATTTATCTCTTTAATAATTACAGCATTAATCTCTATATATAAAATCAGTTCCGGCAGTCTGCGAACAGAAAAGCCGGATCCGATTTTTTGAGGGCAAAATTTTAATCTACAGATTTTTGTCACGAAGAATTTCTAATGTAAATGTATTTTCTACAGGATTTTACTACATTTTTTGCTGTATATACTTTCAATTCGCTTACTTATTAAAAGATTTAAGTTAGTTTTCCTATACTGCAATCATCAATTTGGAATTACTTTCATAATCGGTGTTTTTACATTTTATAATTAGATCATATAATGCCTCTTTTGTTTCTTCTTTAGGATAATATCCATAAACATATTTTTTATATTTCCAATATACTGACAATAAATCGTCCGATTTTTCTTTCTTTTCCAATTCATCAGTTATATATTTTTTCAACTGATCTTCCGGGCTCAAATCTTCAATGTTATTATCGCTGATTGTTGTTTTGTCATCATTTGATGCAATTTTTTGGGTTTTGTTTGCAAGTTTTATTTTTGCAATAGCGGTTTCAGAAAAATTGTTTCCGCATAAAATGTCGCTGTTTTCAACTAGTTGTCCAAATCCGTACAACAAAAACAAACTTATCCATGAAAAGAATGAGCCGACCAAAGCAGTTAAAATTCCCCATATAATTAACTCGTCATCTGTTGCCATTAAAACAATTCCAGTAATAACACAAGCTATAATTTCGATACAGAAAATTATCTTTGCAAGCGTTTTAATTTTACTACCAATATTATCGAACATTTTTTTACCTCCAAGCAATTATTGTTTTTAAAATTTTTGAAATTAATAATGTATTGACTGCTTATAGTCAATTCTTATTATTCCAAATTATGACAGTAAAGAAAGATTATTCTACAGCCCCCTAAAAATAAAAAAGTGTGTACAACCGAAATCGTACACACCGAAAAATGCACGATTCCTATTGTTGCTACACAAATCTTAATGAAAGAGGATGCTCTCCTAATCTCACAAGCGGAACGGCATTTTTACCATATTTAACTTGTGAGAAAAAGGTATAAATAATCCCTACATAAAAATAGAGAGACAATGCCTCAAAATCATTAATTTAATTTGTGTAGCATATGTATTATACATTATATTTTCATGTTTTGCAATATTTTTTTGAAAATCGAATAAAACATATTTTAAATTGTGGCTGTCCTTAATACATATCTCTGATTAGAAATAATCAAGTCCATGTTATGCCAGAAAGGAGTAAAGCGATGTATAATTTATCCTCAAAAACCCAGAGGACAGCCAAAGACAATCTGATGGATCAGGCAAATGCACTCGTCAAGAACGCACGAATCAAGGGCATCAAGACACGGGTACGCTACCTTGAATGCTTCGACCACTTCGCACAGTATTATCCAGATGAATGGCACGGTCAGAAGATTGCAAACATTTCCGCAAAGCATATATACGGCTATGCCGAATATATGAAAGAAATCAAGCACTATTCGCCGTCTACCATTCGTTGCGAACTGTCGTTATCAATGGGATACATCACAAAGCTGAATAAGAAAAATCTAGATTTAATTTTGGATTTTTTAAGTGGAATTGCTCATAAAATTATATATGTATATTTTGAGAATATTGTAATTTTATTTTATAATTCAATTCATCAAAAAATACTGTATATGTCCCGTTAGTCATTTTCCAATCATAGGCACTGTCATAAGACGAATCCTCGCAACTTGATTGTTGAGGGATTCCGTGTTTTTCTGTCAATTTTTTGTATATATCATCATATAACTTTACAATTTCATTAGAAGCTTCTGAATTGTTGACTTCAAGTGTTGCGTAATTTAATGCATTTGTGCTTTCAAATTTAAAATTCAAATCCCATAAAAATCCATGCCATGCATACTTCCTATAAAATTTCATATATGATTTATTTCCGCCTAAAATATCCATTTTTTTTACAGTTGGTAAGTATAAAAAGAATTTTTTTTGGATAGATGCTAATTTAAGTTCTTGAGCTCCGAAAATTGCACGAGAATCATACTCATCAAATTCTGCAAATGGTATTTCATTATCGCTATATGGCTTGATTTTAACAGAAGTGAAAAAAAGAGCAAAAAAAACAATTATTACACCAATAATTGTAATATAAATTCTATATTTAATGCTTCTTTGCTTTGTTATTTTTGAATATGTCATTTGCTTTACACTCCTTTAAAAAATAATAAGTTTACACTTAATAAATGTTCTTGGCTTTCAAGATTTAATATAACTGCATATGACACATCACCCCTATAAAAATAAAAAAGTGCGCCAACCGAAGTCAACGCACTGAAAAACGCAGACTCCAATTGTCGCCAAACAATCCATTCAAAGTATAGGTGAAACCACACAATTAAACGGGAGCTGCATTTTTACCAAAATGAGTTCGTTTAATTGTGTCGAAAGATATAGCATTCCTATAAAAAAGAATACACCTATACCTTTGAATATTCAGATTGTTTGGCAACCATATTATACAGTATATTTCTAAATTTAGCAATAGTTTTTTTAAGAACTAAAAATTGTAGTATTGTTAAAAAGATTGATAGCCGAAGGCAGAAAGAATGTCGAGAAGAATGTCAGCGAAAGTATGGGACACCACAGGACGCCTATTACCCGTCATTATCTTCCCGAAATGCCGAAAAAGTACCGCCAGAAAAAGTAATTGGCTTCCCTTAAAAGGCAGATGCCGGCGTGTCCGGCATCTGACCTTCACCGAAAGGTGTAAACGAAAATAGATGAAGGAGATTTTTAATTATGAAAGCTATGAAAATGCCCGCCTCCGGCAGAAGGGAGGTAATCTAAGACAAAGGAGGCCTTGCCTTATGAAATATGAAGTGCCTATTTATGAAAAAAGCAATCTGACTTTGGAAGAAGCAGCTGCTTATTCAAATATCGGTATCAACAAACTGCGGAAACTTTCTAATGATGAACATTGTGAGTTTGTACTTTGGGTT
>JAZLKY010000335.1:0-1203 GCA_045597885.1 Acutalibacteraceae bacterium
CAAGGCATTGCTCACCACCAGTGGCAGTACGGCACTGGATATGGCGGCACTGCTCTGTGACATACAGTCGGGGGACGAGGTGATCCTGCCCAGTTTCACTTTTTCCAGTACCGCCAATTCTTTCGTACTGGCAGGGGCAAAATTGGTGTTCGTGGATGTCCGTCCCGATACGATGAATATCGACGAAACAAAGATCGAGGCAGCCATCACCGATCGCACACGGGTGATCGTCCCGGTGCATTATGCCGGTGTGGCGTGTGAGATGGATACCATCATGGATATTGCTCGGCGGTATCATCTGCTGGTGGTAGAAGATGCGGCACAGGGTGTGATGAGTACTTATAAGGGGAAAGCCCTCGGTACCATCGGTGATTTCGGCTGTTATTCGTTCCACGAAACGAAGAACTATTCCATGGGCGAGGGCGGAGCACTGCTTATCAACCGTCCGGAATATGTGGAGCAGGCAGAGATCCTGCGGGAAAAGGGGACGAACCGCTCCAAATTTTTCCGAGGACAGGTGGACAAGTATACCTGGGTGGATTTCGGTGACAGTTACCTGCCCAGCGAACTGAATGCCGCCTATCTGTGGGCACAACTGCAAAAAGCGGATGAGATCAATGATGACCGCATGGCAACATGGAATTATTATTATAGAGAACTGAAACCGTTGTCGGATGCCGGAAAACCGGTGTTGCCGACGATCCCGGACGGCTGTGTCCACAATGCCCATATGTTCTATATCAAATGCCGGGATCTGGCGGAGCGCACCGCATTCATTCAGCACATGAAAGATCACGGGGTGACCTGTGTGTTCCACTATGTCCCGCTCCATTCCGCCCCGGCGGGAGAAAAGTTCGGACGGTTCGCCGGCGAGGACAGATATACCACAGTGGATAGTGATCGGCTGGTAAGATTGCCGATGTACTACGGGTTGACGCAGGAAGAACGGGAAACCGTCGTCGGTGCGGTCAAGGCGTTTTTTGCACAGTAAAGAGCAACGGTATCTTCAGAAAGGGCGAAAGAACAGTGAATGGGAAAACCATCAGTTTTGTGATCCCCTGTTATGCCAGTGAGCATTCGGTGGGGTTGGTTATCGATGAGGTCCGACAGGTGGTCGGACAGCGAGAAGGATACAGTTACGAGGTCATTGCCGTCAATGACTGTTCGCCGGACGGTGTGTATGCCGTACTGGAGAAGATCGCC
>JAZLKY010000336.1:0-11516 GCA_045597885.1 Acutalibacteraceae bacterium
CATTCAGCCATTTTGCACCCGCATCGTCGCATGAGGTGACACGGCGAAAGTGCATCATATAGATATCCCCCAGCACACCACTATCCAATATTTCTTTCACCTTCTGATAGCCTGTCCAAAACCGCACCACCTGTGCGGTCATATACACGATCCCGCTCTGCTGAACGGCGGCGACCATCTTGCGTGCCGCCAACGGGGTACGCTCCATCGGCTTTTCGCACAGAACGGCAATGCCGTGTGCGGCGCACAGCGTAACGTACTGCTCATGGACAAAGGTGGGTACGCAGATCACGGCGGCATCGGGATGCAACTCCTTCAGCATCGCTTCGGCATCGGTATACGCTGCCGGGCTGACAGAACGTGCCTTCTCGATATTGCTGTCGCAGGCACCGACCACACGGGCGGTGTCAATTGATTTAAGGGCATTCAGATGGCTCTGTGCGATCCGTCCGCAACCGATAAACACTATACTGATCATTTCATTATCCTCCTGACTTTAAAAAAGGAGCTGTAAAAACATTGTTTTCCACAGCTCCCTTTTCTTTTATTTTGCAAAGTCCACTGCTCTGTTCTCCCGGATCAGGTTGACCTTGATCTGACCGGGATAGTCCATGTTGCTCTCGATCTTCTTGGCAATATCATGCGCCAGAATGACCATCTGATCATCATTGACCTTCTCCGGACGGACGATGATCCGCACCTCTCTGCCGGCTTGGATGGCAAACGAACGCTCGACACCGTCAAAACTATTTGCCAATTCTTCCAATTTTTCGAGACGCTTGATGTAATTCTCCAGATTCTCACGACGGGCGCCGGGACGAGCGGCAGAGATCGCATCAGCCGCCTGCACCAGACAGGCAACGATCGTCTGCGCCTCGACATCACCGTGGTGCGCCTGAATCGCATGGACAACCGCTTCGCTCTCCTTGTACTTGCGGGCGATATCCACGCCGATCTCAATGTGAGAGCCCTCCACCTGATGATCGACACTCTTACCGATATCATGAAGCAGACCGGCACGGCGGGCGATCTCCGGATCAATCCCCAACTCACTTGCCATGATGCCGGACAGGAATGCCACTTCCATCGAATGATCAAGTACATTCTGCCCGTAACTGGTACGGTAATGCAGCCGTCCGAGCAATTTGACGATTTCGGGATTGACACCCCGCAGACCGGTCTCCAAAATCGCCCGTTCGCCCTCGGCACGGATGGTGTTGTCCACTTCACGGCGTGCCTTGTTCACCATTTCTTCGATACGGGCAGGATGGATCCTGCCGTCAGCGATCAGACGCTCCATCGCCATACGGGCCACTTCCCGGCGCACCGGATCGAACCCGGAGAGCGTAATGGCCTCCGGCGTGTCATCAATGATCAGATCAATACCGGTCAATGTCTCGATCGCCCGGATATTCCGTCCCTCTCTGCCGATGATGCGTCCTTTCATCTCGTCATTGGGCAACGGGACAACAGATACCGTACCCTCTGCCACCTGATCCGCCGCCACACGCTGTATGGCGTGGGAGATCAGCGTGCGGGCACGCATGTCGGCTTCTGCCTTCAACTGTGTTTCGAACTCTGCCAGCTTAAGCGCCTTATCATGCTCCAGCTCGGTAGACAGGTTGGCAAGCAAATATTCCTTGGCCTGCTCCTTGGAGAAGCCCGACAACCGCGCCAACAACTCATACTGGCTCTTTTTCAACGCTTCGACATCCGCCATACGGGCTTCAACTTCTTTGCTCCGCTCGGCAAGACCTTCTTCTTTTTTCTCGTAGTTTTCGATCTTGTGATCCAAAGATTCTTCCTTCTGCTGTAAACGGCGCTCCTGCCGCTGCAGATCGGAACGGCGCTCTTTCAGCTCCTTTTCCGATTCATTACGCAGACGGTAAATCTCTTCCTTGGCTTTGACAACTGTCTCTTTTTGGGCTGCTTCTGCTTCTTTGCGGACAGCATCGCCGTCCGCTTTGGCTTGCTTAAGAATACGCTCTGCTTCGGCTTCTGCCGAACCGATCGCCGCTTCTGCCTCACGTTTGCGGTGGGCAATACCGGCTCGGAATGCGAATAATGCGGCGACAACGCCGCCCACGATCAAGCCGCCTGCGCAGACGGCGATCAATACCGGTAGGGTAAATTGCATGGGACACACCTCCTATAATTCTCCGTAATATAAACGGGACAGGGCGCCCATGGGGCAGATTTCGTTATTCATGAACAAATGCATAGGTATATCGAAAACCGTCATGACGGTGAAATTCTCCCCCGGACGCCGAACTACTGCTGCGCAACAGCACGAACCGGCAGACAGACAGCCTGCCGACGGGTTCAATAGCAAACTGTGGAAACAGAGAGAAACATATCCCCACACTTTACTCCTCTATCATACACCATGTGAACGGGTTTTGTCAAATGGTTTTTACGATCCGACGGAAATCTTTTCACCCCGACAGACAGATGGCATACATTGATATGGGAGATATCTTGACGGCAGAAAGGGATGGTCACGGTCATGGAGATCCTGCGGGTGAGCGGTCTTCGTCTGATATATCAGGCGAAAGACGGAGAAACAACAGCATTGGACGGTATTGATTTTTCCATGAACAAAGGAGATTTTTTCAGTATCGTCGGCCCCAGTGGCTGTGGCAAGTCTACTCTGCTGTCGGTCATCGCCGGTATGATACCTGCCTCCGGCGGACGGGTGTCGATCGACGGTGAGCCGGTAAGCGGACCAAGTCCCAAAGTGGGATATATGCTCCAGCAGGATAACCTGTTGGAATGGCGCACCATCCGACAGAATGTACGGTTGGGGCTGGAGATCCGCCATGCCGCCACCCCGGCAGCCTGTGACCGGGCGGATGGACTGCTGGAAACCTACGGACTGGCGGCGGTTGCCAACAAACACCCCTCTCAGTTGTCCGGCGGAATGCGTCAGAGGGTAGCATTGATCCGCACGCTGGCGGTCTCTCCGTCTGTTCTGCTGTTGGATGAGGCTTTTTCCGCCCTGGATTATCAGACACGGCTGGAAGTAACCGAAGATGTCTACCGCATTATCCGGCAGGAAAAAGTAACGGCGCTGATGGTCACACATGATATCCCGGAGGCAATCTGTATGGGAGACAGCGTGCTGATCCTGTCCGCCTGTCCGGCGGTGATCCGGGAGAAGATGCCTATTCATTTCACCTTGGAAAAACGAACGCCGTTCGCCTGCCGAAATTGCCCGGAGTTCGGGCGGTATTTTGATCATATATGGAAGGAATTGGGCATGAATGAAGCGCATACCGACACTATCCCGACATAGAGCGGAGGACCCGCCGCCCTTGTCGGCAGAACGGAAAATCTATCTCAGACGGGTAAAAGCGACCGAGCGACGTATCCACATATGGCGCTGGGGATTTTTGGCCCTTTTACTGGCGGCATGGGAGGGAGCAGCAGCCATCGGGTGGATAGATGACTTCATTTTCAGCCGCCCTTCCCGGATCTTGCAAACCTATCAGCATATGGTGCAGAACGGCTTACTGCATCATATGCGTGTCACCATAGAGGAAACGCTGGCAGGTTTTTTATTGGGTGCCGCCATCGGTGTTCTGTTGGCGATCCTGCTGTGGTGGAGTCCTTTTTTGTCCAAGGTCAGTGAGCCTTATCTGGTGGTGCTCAACAGTTTACCCAAGATCGCATTGGGGCCGGTGATCATCATGTTGGCAGGAGCAGGAACAAAAGCCATCATATTTATGGCGTTGGCGATCTCATTGGTGGTTACGGTACTGGAAATGCTTAACGGATTCAAAAACACCGACACGCAAGCCATCCGTATGGCACGAACATTCGGGGCTGACCGGCGGCAGGTATTCTGTAAAATCGTCTTTCCGTACAACATTCCCACTTTATTCGATTCGCTGAAGGTCAACATCGGCTTATCTTTAGTCGGTGTCATTGCCGGCGAATTTCTGGTATCCCGCGCCGGACTGGGATATCTTATCGTCTACGGCGGGCAGGTGTTCCGCATGGATCTGGTGATGGCGAGCGTGATCATTCTGTCCGTCGTAGCGGCTCTTTTGTACGAAGCGGTGGTGCTGTTGCAACACGTGACACACCAACAGCATCCCCGCCACTGATCGCCTTATCAAATCGCCTGTTTGGGCGGGAAAGGACACGGTATGAAACGGTTTTTGATCCGGGGAACAGCCCTGTTATGCTGTATTGCACTGTTATGCGGTTTCGCCGGCTGTGGCGGAAACAACAGCATTGAAAAAGTACGGCTGTGTGAAGTTACCCACTCGATCTTTTACGCACCGCAGTATGTGGCGCTGGCATTGGGATTCTTTGAGGAGGAAAATATCGCAGTAGAGCTCTCTGACGGACAGGGGGCGGATGCTGTCATGGCGGCGGTACTGTCCAACACCATAGATATCGGTTTTGCCGGTCCGGAAGCCGCCATCTATGTGTATAATGAGGGGAAAGAGGACTATACACAGGTCTTTGCCCAAGTGACCCGGCGGGACGGCTCGTTTTTGTTGGGGCGTCAGCCCGATCCGGCGTTTACATGGGAGAAGGTGAAAGGGAAGACAGTCCTCCCCGGCCGCAAAGGCGGCGTTCCGTATATGACATTGGAACACGTCCTGCGGTCAAACGGCGTTGATCCTGCCAAGGATACCGTATTGGACAACAGCGTACAGTATTCCATGATGACAGCAGCATTCACCGGCGGGACCGGCGATTATGTGACCGCATTTGAACCGACCGCCTCACTGCTGCAGCAGGAAGGAAAGGGATATATCGTCGCTTCCGTCGGTGAGGCGGCAGGCGACATCCCCTACACTGCCTATTTTGCCAAAAAGAGCTATTTGGAAAAGAACGCCGATCTGGTCCAGCGATTCACCAATGCACTGTACCGGGGGCAGCAGTGGGTAGCCGCACACACGGCGCAGGAGATCGCCCGGACGGTTGCGGACAGCTTCCCGGATACCGACGAAGCCCTGCTGACACAGGCAGTGGAAAGTTATCGCCGTATCGGCGCCTGGAACGATACGCCGGTGCTGACCGAAGAAAGCTTTAACCGTCTGCAAAGCGTGATGACCGAAGCAGGCGAACTCAAGCAAGTCGCTGACTACGGCAAGGTGGTCAACAACACCTTTGCGGAGAAGGCGATCAAAGAAGTCAAATAAAAAAAGGGGCAGTTAAAAAACGAAAGTTTTTTAACAGCCCCTCTGCTTTCTTTACAGCGTCATATCAACGAAATTCCAAGGCGTCCTTTTTGTACAGAGCCTTGAACTCCTCCAACGGCAGTGGCAGGATCTCCTTGCCGGCAACAGTAACGATGCCCTTTTGCTCTTCGCCACGGCTGTGACGGATGCGGACCTCCACCACGGTACCGTTCTCAGCCCGGCAGTTGATCTCCATCTGATGCTTGGCGGGATCGCCATCCTGCATACGTGTCCAGCCATTCTCGTTCCACTTGATGATCAGTTTTTTCATATCAGTACGCCTCCTATACCATTTTTTTCATTCTACCACAGTACGATGCACTTGTCAATCGTTAAGTCACCGATTTCTCATCAAAGGCGTGAAAAGGACGCACGGCGATCTCCTCCGGTCGGTTAGCGTCCATCCGGGTGACGGTGACAGACAAACCGTCCGCCTCGAAAGTGTCTCCCTCTGCCGGGATCCGCCCCAGCATTTCCATCACCCAACCACTGACAGTGGCGGATTCACACGCCGTCTCCGTCCCGAAATGCTCGGTCAGTACACTCAATTCCGTAGAACACAGCACCAACCAACTGCCGTCGACCGTCTGTCGGACAGGCTCCACCACATCGTCATGCTCGTCCCATATATCGCCGACCAGCTCCTCCAGAATATCCTCCATGGTCACGATGCCCATCGTACCGCCGTACTCATCAGCGACCACCGCCATCTGCGTTTTTTTCTGTTGCATTTCCGTAAGAAGCAACCGTATCGGCATGGTCGGCGGAACAAAGATGACCGTCTGCATCACCGCCTGCGCCGTGTCGGCAGCATCAGCAGACAAGGCATTCTTGAGATGAAGGACACCCAAAATACGGTCGATGGATTCTTCATAAACCGGCAATCGGGAATAGCGGGTAGCGGCAAACGCCTGCAACATCTCTTCCCGATCGGCGGCAGCGTCGATCCCGGTCACGTCGATCCGGGGGGTGAGAATATCACCGGCGGTGCGATCACTGAATAACAGCACATTTCTGATCAGGTCACTCTCCTGCTCGTTCAGTGATCCACCCTGTTCCGCCTCTTCAACGATCGTCAGCAATTCCTCTTCGGTGACAGCCGCAGACTGCCGGGAGCGGAACAACAGATCCAGCAGTTTTTGCCACAGAGAAAACAGTGCCGTAAACGGATACAGGATCACACAAATGGACTGCAATAAAGGAGCGGTCGCCATAGCAAACCCCTCTGCCCGGTCCTTTGCCAGGCTCTTGGGTGATATCTCTCCGAAAATAAGCACGACCACCGTCGTGACTACCGTCGCTACGGTCGCTCCTTTGTTTTGTCCGAAGTGACGGACAAAAAAGACGGTGGCAAGCGTGGTGAGCAGAATATTGACGATGTTGTTTCCCACCAAGGTGGTGGAAAGCAGTCGGTCATACTGCTCAGCCAACTGCTGAACACGTATCGCTCGTTTGTCCCCGTTCTCCGCCAGATTCTTGATGCGGATACGGTTAAAGGATGAAAAAGCGGTCTCAGTAGCGGAAAAATAGGCAGAAAACAGCACCAACAGCAATAAAACCAGCAGGGTGCGTATACTGTCCGGGTCAAGCATGACTCAAATCCTCCTGCGGACGAACATGATAAATCAGAAACTGTCCTCCGCCACTTCAGTATAACAGATTTTCCTGTTCCTGTCTACTGCTTTTTTGAGCAAACCCCCGCTCTGAAGATAAAATGACAAAGGCGGATGCAAAATTGCTTCTGCTCACATATTTTTTGGCTTTTCCGGCAAACTAATGCCCGGAGGGAGATGCGAACATGGATCTGTGGATGATCGTAAAAGCCTTTGGTGTAGGGGGACTGATCTGCGTGATCGGTCAGTTGCTGATGGATTACACAAAACTGACACCTGCCCGTATCCTGGTGTCGTTTGTTACCTGCGGGGTAGCGCTGACGGCTGTCGGGCTGTATGAACCGCTGGTCAAATTTGCCGGATGCGGAGCAACCGTCCCACTGACAGGGTTTGGGTATACGCTCGCCAAAGGAGTGGAACAGGCAGTGACGGAGAAAGGCATATTCGGAGTGATCACCGGCGGAATCACCGGCGCATCCGGTGGGATCACCGCCGCTGTCGTTTTCGGGTTCATTTGCGCCTTGATCGCCAAACCCGGTGATAAAAGCTGAAAAAACATTGATTTTTTTTTGAAAATATGCTACTGTTATAAGGAATGAAATTAAACAGTAGGGGGTATTTTCGTTGCAGTATTGCGGATATCATTGTCATACGAACTTTTCGGACGGAAAAAACACGGCGGAGGAAATGGTGCAGGCCGCCATTCGGTTGGGAATGCCGGCGATCGGCATTTCCGACCACAGCGACACGCCGTGTGATCAGTCTTATTGTATGAAGACGGTGCAGTATCCCGCCTATCTGGCAGAATTGTCCCGATTGCAGGAAAAGTACGCTGATCAGATCACTATTCTGAAAGGACTGGAGCTGGACCTTGATTCCGATATGGCGATCACCAAGGAACTGGATTATTATATCGGCTCTGTTCACTATCTTATCTATGACGGACGGGTGTATGCCATAGATCATGCCAGAGACATACAGCTTGCCTGTATCGAAAATGAATTCGGCGGAGATATCCACGCCTTTGAAAAAGCGTATTTTGATGCGGTGGTGACCAATATCCGCCGTTGTCGTCCTACCATCGTCGGACATTTTGATGTGATCACCAAGTTTGGCATCATTGACGAAGAGGATCCGGTATACCGTCGTCTGGCATTGGACGCACTGGAGCAGGTGGTCAAGGTGACACCGGTTCTCGAAGTCAATACCGGGGCGATCTCCCGACGCTGCCGCGACCTGCCTTACCCGGCAGATTTTCTGTTGCGGGCATTGCAGGATTTGGGCGGCGATGTGATTCTGGGAGCGGATACTCATGCGGCGGATACGATCGACTGCTTCTTTCCGCAATCAGTAGAACTGATCAAAAAAGCGGGTTTTAAACGATTGCTGACATTATGGCATGATGGGTTTCACGAAGAAAGATTGCAAAAACAGTGAAACACGCTGTGCCGCATAAAAAAACATGGACTGTGCGACGGCATATGCTGTTGGCAGGTGTTCTGGCTTTCCTGAGCGGCGGAGCGGCATTGCTGTGGGGATGGAAATGGGCAATAGTGGCGGCACTGTGTCTGCCGTGGTGCTTGTTCATACCGTTTTTCCGTCAGCCCTCTCAGGTATTCGGCTTGGCGGTGACGGTGGTCGTTTTGCTGACCTCCGCATTCTACCAACGGTTCTCCGTGAATCCGGTTTTACATCTGATCGGAGAAAGCGATACCGTTGTCGGACAAGTGACTGCCAGAAACGGCTGTTGGTACACATTTACGGTCGACCGGGCTGAAAAAATACCGGCAGGGACAAGGGTGCTGTTGTATTGCCGGGATCGCTGCGCACCGAAAGTGTATGAAACGGTGCAGGTGGCGGTGAAACTGGATGCCGTACCGCAAGCCAAACAGTCGGTTTATGCTGACCGGGTGTTTTTGGCGGCGTATCCGGCAACATACGGAGAAGAACAGTTGACTGTTGTGGGCGGTCCGGCAACGCCGACCGCATCCGCTCAGTTCCGGCAACGGTTAGTAGAGACGATCCGGAGCCTTCTTCCGGGCAGGAGCGGAGAATTGATCGCCGCCATTTGTCTTGGTGAACGGCAGTCTCTTTCGGCTGTGGTGACAGAAGGTTTTCGCCGGTGCGGTATTTCTCACCTGCTGGCACTTTCCGGCTTACATATGTCAGTACTGATCGGCGGTGTCTTCTTCCTGCTCCGGCGGGTGCTGCGGATACCGAGGCAGATCGTACCGGTTTTATCCGGCGGGGTAGTGGCACTGTTTGTTTGGACAGTAGGCGCTTGTGCTTCCGTTTCTCGTGCGGCGATCATGTGTTTTGTCCTGCTTTTCGGGCAGTTGATCCGGGAAAGAAGCGACGGACTGAATTCATTGGGATTTGCCTTTTGCTGTTTGCAGTTTGCCAATCCTTACTGCCTGTATGATGCCGGGGTGTGGCTTTCGTTCGGAGCAACAGCCGGCGTGTTGGGATTGGTCCCCCACCTGAGCGCATCGGTAACCCGTCTGTGCGACCGCTTGCCCTCCCGCCTGCGCTGCCTCGTCCGTCGTCCGTTAGAGCTGTTGACGGTGACAACGGCGGCGCTGTTACCCATCCTGCCCGTCAGCATCTACCTGTTTCGCTCAGTAGCGCTGCTGACACCCATTGCCAATTTATTGACGGTGTTGCCGACAGAGGTCGTTCTGTTATGCAGTTTTGCGGCTCTCGTGATGTATTATATCCCCGGATTCCGTTTCATAGGCAAGGGGCTTTTCTTCATTGCAGGATCGGTCGCCCGGTTGGTTCTGACCGTCACCCATTGGCTGGCGCAGATCCCGGAGGGGCTTTGGATGCCGGGACGGTTTTGGGTGATGACGATCACCGGATGCGGCGCCGTTTTGTTGGCGGCGGCGATCTTGATGCACAGTCGGACGGCGGTGATCCGCACCGTGGCACTGACAGCCGTGCTGGCGGTCATCGGTACGGGAACGGATGCCCTGTACAGCCGCCGGTACGCCACTGTGGAAATGACGACGGATGCGGTGGCGGCGATCGTGTCATATGGCGGTCACACAGTGGTGCTGGCACCTACTGCCGAGGCGCTGAAATCGGTCGGTTATTCCCTTGAAGACGGAGAACACCGGCAGATAGATGCATTGATCATCGGGAGCGGGGAAACGACAGATGTGCCGTATCTTACCCGGTTGCTGCAGACCTATCCCCGGACGGAAGTCCTCCTGACAGGAGAAACGGCATGGTGTGATGCAACCGTTTCCGGGAAGGCAGTCGGTGCTTCGCATACGGTTTCGCTGTTTTCCGATGCCGCCATGCTGACGGCTGTTTCGGATGATTGGTGGCTGTTCCGTTTTCGGGATACCCGGCTGTTGATGGCAGCCGAAGGGGCAGACGCGACCGAACTGCTGCCGGAAATGCGGCAGTCCGATGGCTTGCTGACGGCAGGAAGCGGTCCGACACATGCCGAAGAACTGCATGTGTCTGTCACCTATTGGCTGACATCGGAAGAAAAAGAAGAAAAATTGATCCCCTTCCCCGCACAGCCGGATAAAGGGGTGTATATTACCCGGCAGGATCGACGGGTACTGACCGCCGGGAACGGTGATTGGCGACTATAAATCTATGACAGCGAGGAGGGGCGCCGTGTGGCACTCAACGAGGCAGAATTGAAAAAGCGATTACAAGCAGAGACCGCCGGTGTCTATGTTCTGTATGGCGAAGAGTCGTATTTGACGGCATATTATGCCGATTCCATTGCAAAAAAGACGGTGGACGGAGAGTTTGATGCGTTCAACCTCCAACGCCTTGACGGACAGGAAGTGACGGTGGAGCAATTGGAGGAGGCGGTGGAATCACTGCCGATGATGGCTGATAAAAAATGTGTCTGTATCCGGGATATGGATGTCACCGCCGAATCGGATGACCGGATGGATGCCCTGTTGACCGAACTGCCGGACAGTTGTGTGCTGGTATTCTGGCAGGTGACGGTCCAACCGAACAAGCAAAAAGGCTGGCAGCATTTTCTGAAAACAGCAGAAAAATATGGCACAGTGGTCAGATTCGACCGAAAATCCCCTGCCGATGCCGCCAAGCTGCTGATAAGCGGGGCAAAAAAACGAGGCTGTGCCATGGACGGCGACACCGCCCGATATATGGTGGAACAGACCGGAACAGACCTGAGCCTGCTCCTAAATGAATTGGAAAAAATGGCAGCGCTGGCGGCAGGAGGAACGATCACCAGACAGATGGTGGATGCTGTCGGTGTCAAAAATTTAGAGGCACGGGCTTTTGATCTTGCCAAGCGCATATTGAGCGGACAAAAAGAAGACGCCTTGCTGTTGCTTCATCAGTTGATCGCCAACCGGGAGGATCCACTGGCGATCATGGGCGCCCTTTCCACCGCATTTTCCGATGTCTACCGTGCCAAGGTGACACGGGCGGCGGGAGAATCGGCGGACAGCACGGCGGCGCTGTTCCCCAGTTATAAAGGGAAAGAATTCCGTCTGAAAAAGGCGATGCAGAATGCCGCCCGCTTCAGCACCGACACCCTGCGGCAGGCGCTGGAGATACTTGTTCGCACTGACACGGCACTGAAGACCGGCCGTGGTGACGATGCCGTTCGGCTGGAGCAGGCGGTGGCAGAACTGACGGCATTGGTGAGGTAAGCGATGGAACGGATCAGACAGGTGATCGTGGTAGAGGGCAAGCACGATGC
>JAZLKY010000337.1:0-2351 GCA_045597885.1 Acutalibacteraceae bacterium
ATGATGCGGATGGGCGGCTTCTGCTTTTCCATTGTGCGTGCCTGAGCGGCAGAGGTCTGGGTACGGAGAAGCAAATTGTCCGACAGATAGAATGTGTCCTGCATATCCCGTGCCGGATGATCTTCGGGAACATTCAGCGCCTGGAAATTGTAGTAGTCTGTTTCGATCTCCGGACCGTCTACGACATCGAACCCCATGGACTGGAAAATATCAATAATATCGTTCAGAACAACGTTTAACGGGTGAAGACCGCCGGCAGATACTTTTTTGCCCGGCATGGTTACATCAACCGTCTCACTTTTCAGCTTTTCTTTTTGCAGTTCTGCTTGTATTGCCGCCGCTTTCGCAGTGATGGCATTTTCCAGTTCTTCCCGCAACTGATTGACCAGTTGCCCCATCTTCGGCCGTTCTTCGGCAGGCAATGATCCCATTCCCCGGAGCAGTCCGGTGACAGATCCCTTTTTCCCCATTAAACGGACCCGAAAATCTTCCAGATCCTTCGGCGCAGTCAATGATTTTAATTCATTCAGCGCTTCTTCCCGCAGGGAAGCTAATTCCTCTTTCATGCTCATGCTCTGATTTCCTTTCTGCATTAAAATAAAAATGACCCTCCTCCCGACAGGGACGAAGATCATGCTACTCCGTGGTACCACCCTAATTTTTGCAAAAGCAAACACTTTTGTGTCCTGTAACGGGAACGACCGTCCGGACCTACTGATCATTCAGCCCGACCGCTCACAAGTGAACTTCGGTATCGGTTCCTTAGACAGCTCACAGCCAAGGCAGTCCTCTCTGAGAAGGAGACGCTGATACCTACTCTCTTGATCAAAGCGTTTCTGTTTTTTCACAGTCGAAAGGGGTCGCATTTCGGGAATGATTCCCTTCTACCGATCCCTTCCATGATCAGTATAACACAATTACAGAAAAAAGCAAGTCATTTGTTTGAAAAGATCCTATGGCATTTGTTTGAAATGGTCTATGGGCAATGAATGATGCGTATGCGGTTGTCTAAGAGCATACATTTTGACGGCAAATGGGGAATGGAATCTTATTCGACAGAACGGGAACAGGTATTTGTCAGACGCTTGTTCCTTTCGGGATTATCTGCAAAAATCTACAGCATTTCACGGCTTGATCGGTATTCTTTTGGCGTGCAGTGCCACTTATCCTTAAACATTTGGTAAAAGTAGTACAGATTTGGAAATCCGCTCTCTTCTGATATCACATCAATGTTAAAGTTTGTCGTTTTCAGTAACATTTCTGCTTTTTTTAGCCGCAGTTCGATCACATAGCGTTTAGGTGATACACCATAGTATTTGCAAAATTTTTTCCGAAAACCGACTTCACTTAGATGGCAGAGATCTGCCAGAATTGCGTTGTTGATATCGCTTTCGGAAAAATGGGCATGAATATATTCCTCCACTGCGGCGAGCGAATTGTCTGCTTTGCCCTCCTGTTCCAGCAGATCAAATATTTGATACAAAAAACTCATCCTTGCAGAAAAAGTTTTTCCTGCCGATCTGTCATCGCAGAAGCGATCGAATAGTGACAGACATTCTGCTGGATGGGTATGCGGGATCACGGTGATTTGCGTTCCCCGTCACAGAGGAAATTGATCAGTGGAAAACTGCCACTTTTATTGCAGTATAATCGGTAATCAGCCCCTTTGGGCAATATGACGGCGCAGGACGGATCCGAAACATATTTTTCTTCGTTAATGGCATGATCGGGGGAGCCCGACAAGCGATCAGAAATCTGTTTTCTTTGTGTGTATGTGATTTTCCCGCTTCGACAGAACGACAGTCCGTAAAATCGACGGCTCGTAACGGCATACTCTTTTCCTTGCGGAGAGTTAATCTCTAAACAATCTTCCAGTGACAGCAGCAACGGCGAGTGCATATGTCAACACCTCCATTGTAGATTATATATTTTTTGACAGAAAAATTCAATATTCTTTTTAAAAAATGTATCGAATATGATATTAAATATATCAATTTCGATATTGTTACGATAGCGGTGTGATGGTATCATTCAAGGTAAGAAAATATAATTGCCGCAGGGTATGCTCTGTGACAACTTGAGGAAAACGGAGGTTATATTACCATGAAGAGAAGGACACGGAAGCTTATCTCGTTCCTTGCGGTTGTGTCACTGATCGCCGCTATGGTTCCCCAGATGGTGATGGGGACAGTCACGGCAGAGACACAGCAGCCGGAGCATCTGACCACCTCTCTGCAGGGGAGGTCGGCGCTGTTCGTCGGTGACAGCATCATGGCAGGATGGCTGGACACCTACGCCGCCGGTGAATGGGGACAGACAACGGCAAAGGGAAAAAACACCAACGGTGCCGG
>JAZLKY010000338.1:0-2120 GCA_045597885.1 Acutalibacteraceae bacterium
TGATCTGTAGTTCGCCGGCAGACAGCCGTTTGACAGCATCGGTGTAGTTTGCGGTATTCAGTCGGACGATATGCAGATTGCCGGTGAGGGTCCCCTTGCCAACGATGCCGATATCTGCTGTCTGTCCCGACGATAAGTGTCCCATGTCGATGATATAGGGCTCATGGGGGGTGACACCCCAGGTGTTTTCGAGCTCTCCCTGTTCTGTATAAGTGCTGACGGTGATCCGGTCAGCCGCCCGACAATCCACATAGGCGTAATACTGTCCCGGCTCGGTGACCGTTGCCCGGTAGGTGGCGTCGTCGGTATCGGCGGGTTTGAGGAATGCACTCCCGTTGACGGTCGCACCGACTGTATCCGGATCGGGATACAGTGGAGCGTACACATCGGTTTCCTCTCCTGTGAGAGCAGTGTACAGGCTCTCGGTACTGGAGAAGGGATCATATTCTGCTGCCACGTATTCCTGCCAATGGGAACTGACGGTGAAACCGAGCGACAATGCTTCGTCATTGCGGTAGATATAGCGTGATTCTTCTCCGACTCGTACAGTGTCCAACAAGGTCAGTTGCTCGTGACCGTTCAGCAAAAAGTCCAATATAATATACCGCAAGCCGAACAGGGAATCGGTCGGAGCAACAAAACTGTTATACAGATAACTGTTAACTCCATTGAAGGCGTAGCCCAATTTCCCCATAAAGGCGGTGACGGTATAGGGATTGCTGGAAGCAAAGGTGGTGATGCCCGGATAATGATACAGGGCGGTATCCATACAGGTGCTGCGGGGAAGGTGTTCCCGACGGACAAATTTCTCTTTTGTCTCGGCAACGATCTCTTCAATGCGGCGGAATGCCGCATCGGTAGCGGCGGTGGCATCGTTGTCAACATAATCCGCATGAGCGGTACAGTATTCATCCTCATGCAGGGTGAGCATGGTTTGTCCCGAACCGAACAGCAATTCGGCGGTAACGGTGAGCAATAACACCATCTGTCCCGCCCGCACATCCAGCTTGCGGCACAGCATCATCAGCAGCAGCACGGTATAGATGCCAAGCAACAGCAAGTTGGTGTACACTGTCATATCGGTGGAGGCAAAATCTCCCGCCGATTCCCATAGGATCAAAAACAGTGCCCATCCGCCGAAAGAGAGCACAACGCCCCTTGGCTTGATCGACCGCCATTCCCGAAGCACCTTCCCTGCCATGAGCAACAACACAAAACTGATCAGGAAAGAAAACCGATAGGGAAGATCATTAGGAGAGTGCAAACCGTGCCATAGAAGATCGGGAAGGTTAAGTGTACAGCTCAGCAACAAGGTCCCCAGCAACCCGCCGTAGCACAGCCGGCGGCGCAGGGGAATGGTGGCAGTGGTGAGATACAGTGGCAGAACCAATACGGGCAGTACACCGCAGTAGATATTAGGCAGGTCACCGGAACGGATGGTAGGATGAACACCGCAGAACAGACGGCTGAAGAAGTCGAGAATATCAAATTCAGATGCCAGTGCCGGCAGAGTGTCACCGGCAGCGGATGTCCGTCCCAAGGCGAGAACGGTCGGCACCAGGAGAAAAGCCGCCGCTCCAGCCGCCAGCAGGGAGGACAACGCAAACCGACAGCCCCCCGACAGCCATTCCTGCCGGTCATGCGGAGAACGCAGTCCCCAGACGATAAAATACAGAACCAAAAAGAGGCACAGCATATAGGCGATATAGTAGTTGACAAGCAGTGCCAGCCACAGACAAAGTATATAGCCGCCGACTTTCCCGGTGCGGAGCATACGCTCCAGAAACAGCACTGTCAGTGGCAGGAGAATGATCACATCCAGCCACATGATATTCCATGAATACGCCAGCATGTACATCATCAGACCGTACAGCACGGATAACAGAACGGTGATCGCATCCCGCCGCCGGTACAAGTACTGGAAGCACACCGCAAAGGCGGCGGTGGCGGCGATATCCTTGAGCAGGGTGATCACCAGTATCCCCTCTGCCAACAGGCGTTCGGGGAACAGTAACAGCAGGATGTTGAACGGACTGGCAAGATAGTAGGCGAAGGTTGGGAAATAAGCGGCGCCCAGTCCTAAGTGGAAGGAATATCCGGAAAAATTCCCGGTCAGCAGA
>JAZLKY010000339.1:0-6567 GCA_045597885.1 Acutalibacteraceae bacterium
CGCCGGATTTGGTGCGCTCCTGATTAAGCAGAGAGAACACCTTCTCTTCAATGCGGGAAAGCATGGCTGCCGAAGGCTTACAGCACGGCTTCCATTGGGCGGGATCATTTTTTACCTCGACCTTTTCCGTGCGGGTACCGGTAACGATACGGGTAACGATTTCGTATTGTTCACCCGATCCGCCGGTCTGGGTATTTGTTCCGCCGGTCGCAGTTTGCTTGCCGGCCGTGGTACTTTCGCTGCCGGAATCAAGCGATGCCGTTGTGGAAGAGGCATCCGCACCGGTCGTACCATCCTTTTGACCGGCTTGCCCGGTGGTCTCCTGCTGTCCGCTCTCGGCTGTGCTACTGCCGATGATCGGGAGGTCTCCCGAAACGGAAGAAGCGGTTCTCTCTCCGTCACCGCATCCGGCAAGAACGCCCAACAAGGTCGCCGCCACAATGATCGCTATAGCTCGTTTCATACCCTCATCTCCTTTTCTTTATTGCTGATTGTATCATTCTTTGCCGATAAAATCAAGAAGAAGTGTGTTTTTTGTTTCCCGGTTGTACAAAAGATAACGAACTGCCGGGAAAAATAGCAGGCGGCGACATCTTGTCTTTTTGAAAAGACTGTGATAATATGTCAATGGGCAGGATCCCGACTGCCGGAAAGGACGGACCGTGTTGATGAGAGAACAGTTGCCGACATTATATTTCGTGATCCCTTGTTATAATGAGGAAGCGGTTTTGCCACTGACTCTGCCGCAGTTTACGGCAAAGATCGCCGGTCTGCGGGAAGCCGGGCGCATCTCATCCGAGAGCCGGGTGCTGTTTGTGGATGACGGCAGTCGGGACGGCACATGGGCGTTCCTGTCGGCGGCGGCAAGAGAACAGCCGGCGGTGGAAGCGATGGCACTCACCCGCAACCGGGGGCATCAGAATGCCTTGCTGGCAGGATTGATGGAAGCCAAAGAACGGGCGGATGCGGTGATAAGCATGGATTGCGACGGGCAGGACGATATTAATGCCGTGGATGCTATGCTGACCGAATATGAGGCGGGCTGTGATATCGTCTACGGTGTACGTGCCACCCGGAAAACGGACACTTCCTTCAAGCGGGGAACGGCACGGGGATCCTATCGACTGATGAACCGATTGGGTGTCGAGTGCGTCTATGATCACGCCGACTACCGGCTGATGAGCCGACGGGCACTGGAGGGATTGGCGCAGTTTTCAGAGGTCAATCTTTTTTTACGGGGAATGGTTCCACTGGTGGGGTATCGGAGCAGCAGTGTCTATTATGACCGCACCGAACGGCTCGCCGGGAAAAGCCATTATCCCCTCGGAAAGATGCTGATGCTTGCCGTCAACGGCATCACCAGTTTGTCGGTCACGCCACTGAAGCTCATTACGGTACTGGGCATGGGAATATCACTGATCAGCTTGATAATGATCGTCTGGAGCGTTATCCGCTTCTTTGTGGGAGCAACCGTGACAGGATGGAGCAGTACCATGTGTGTCATCCTGTTTCTCGGTGGGGTGCAATTGCTTTGTATCGGCGTGTTAGGAGAGTATATCGGCAAGATCTATACGGAGGTCAAGCATCGCCCCCGGTACATCATCCGGGAACGCACATGGGAGGAGGAAGCGCTGTGAGGCGGCTGTGGCAATCTGCTTCTAAACTGATCGACACCAAATTACTGCGCTACATGCTGGTCGGCGGGATCAACACGCTGGTCGGTTGGGCGATATTGTTCGGATTGCTCAATCTGACAGGGTGTGGCTACTGGATCAGTTCAGCGGTCAGTTATATCCTCTCCAGTATTTTGAGCTTTTTTCTTAACAAGTACTTCACGTTCCGCAGCCACGGCAGTACATGGCGGGAGGTCCTGCGCTTTGCGCTGACCATCGCCGTCTGCTACGGATTGGCGTTCGGTATCGCCCAGCCGCTTGTCGAGCGCATCCTCGCCGGATCCGGCGAACGAGTGCGGGACAATGTCGCCGCCGCCACCGGATCGGTGCTGTTTGCAGGGCTCAACTACCTCGGACAGCGACTATTCACCTTCCGGGAAAAAACGCAAGAAAAAGCGGAAAAATAAGCGCACAAATATTACTTGATGAAAATTTTATTTATTTGATAAATCTGAAAATGCCACTCGGACAATGTTCGAGTGCATTTGCTTTCTTTTTTGTGCCTATCAGCAATTGATTATTTGTTCTTAATGATTTTATCCGGATTATCTCTTATTGTCCATAGACAAACCGAAAAGCCGTCTGCGTGTGCAGGCGGCTTTTCGAACGGTTTATTTCTTATTCTTCTCCATAGAGATTGAGCCGGAACAGCGCCGACTCTTCTGCCGGATCTTCACATTCCACCGTGGCCTCCTCGATAGTCCCCTGTGAGATGGCGCCGGAAAGCACCAGCAACTGTGTGAGGCGGCTCTTGAGGTTGAGAACGTCTCCGTCTGGTGTTTTCAGAAAAACATCTCCCTTGGTCGTGGCTACGAATTCCATGAGCTTGTTGAAATCAAAATGGTGAATCTGCACGCCTGCCATGTTGGATCTACTCCCTTTCTCTTTAAATTCAGTATGGGAATAGTATAACTGATTTTCGCACAAGATACAACTGCTTTTTTGAAAACTTTTTCAGGATTAACAAAGAATTCACATTTACCTCTTGACAGGTTTTAGCAATCGTGGTACTCTATTGTTAGCACTCAAACAGTCGGAGTGCTAAACGGTGAAAGGAGACAGTGGTATGGAGTTGGACGAACGCAAAGCGAAGATCCTGTCGCTGATCATCGAGTCCTACATCGACACCGGTGAGCCGGTGGGATCCAAGGTGCTGGCAGATATGTTGGGCAACCGCTTCTCTCCCGCCACCATCCGCAACGATATGGCGGTGCTGACCGCCGCCGGTTATCTGGAACAGCCGCACACCTCGGCGGGACGGCTGCCGACAGCAAAGGCATTCCGTCTGTATATTGACCGGCTGATGGATCGCAGACCACTGACCGAACAGGATCGGCAGGAAATCGATGCTTCATTGGCGGGGGCATCCGGTGATCCGTTACAGTTGTTGGCAGATGCCTCCAGGGCGCTGGCAGAGGTCACCGGCTATGCGGCGGTCACCGCCCGTCCGGGGCAGACCGAGACCACCATCTCACGCATCGACATCATGCAGATGTCCTCCCGGAACATGGCGGTGGTGCTGGTACCGCAAAACGGGGCACTGCGGACCCGGATGTGCCGTTGTGAGCGGGATATCCCCTCGGCGGTGACAGTCGGGTTAGCAGAATATCTGTCACGCAAGTTCCTTGATCATCCGTTGGCGGACGTGACCGTAGAAGCCATGCAGAGGATCCTGTTGGAGCTGGGAGAGGCAGGATTGGCAGTTGCTCCTATTCTGTCTGCGTTTTATGAACTGGCACGGGAATGTGCGGCGACAGCGGTGATGCTGTCCGGACAGATGAATCTGTTGCGTCATCCGGACTACGAGATGGACCGGGCAAGGTCATTGATGGGCTTTTTGTCCGAGCGGGATCGGCTGGGCAGTATTCTGGCAGATCAGCAGGATGACGGACTGCAACTGGTGTTGGGGAATGACAGCGTACCGGAGTTGAACGGTTCCAGTATGATCGTCACCCACTATTCCCTCGGCTCCCGTGGACGTGGCACTATCGGGATCATCGGTCCCGTGCGGATGAATTATGCCCGTGCCATTCCCCGGATCGAGTATTTTGCCAATGCGGTAGGAAAATTGCTGGACGAATTATTTGATGATGAAAACGACTGACATACAGGAGGGCAACCCCATGACAGAGGAAAAGAAGACACCCGAATCGCCGGAGACCGTACCGGAGACAACGGAAAGAGTGCCGAAAAAGGAGCCGAAAGCAAAAGGAGAAAAGAAATCGTCACACACGGCGGCAGATCTGGAAGCCAAGCTTGACAAGGCGCAAAAGGAACTGGAGGAGATCAGGGATCAGTACCAACGGATGCTGGCAGAATATGCCAACTATAAGCGACGGACCGAACAGGAAAAAGAAAAGATCGGTGCTTTCACAACAGCAGAACTGCTGTCGGGATTGCTGACCAGTCTGGACAACATGGAGAAAGCAGTAGAATCAGAGGATGGGCCGGAGTACAAGACCGGCATTGATTTGGTCATGCGCCAGTTCCGAGAGGCATTGGGCAAACTGGGGCTGGAAGAGATCAAAGCATTGGACGAACCGTTTGATCCCAATTTTCACAATGCTGTCATGCGGGAAGATGCGGATGGCGTAGAGCCGGATACCGTAACGGCAGTTTTTCAGAAGGGATATAAGATGGGTGAGCGGGTACTGCGCCCCGCCATGGTCAAGGTAGCCAACTGATGCATAGGCTAATAAGGAGTTTTCCTTTTAGATACAATTAATTTCGATGGATATTTGGAGGTAATGAAAATGGCAAAAATCATCGGTATCGACTTAGGTACCACAAATTCTTGCGTATCTGTGATCGAAGGCGGCGAGGCCGTCGTCATCCCCAACGCCGAGGGCGCCCGGACAACACCGTCCGTGGTGGCGTTCAAGAAGGACGGCGAACGTGTCGTCGGCAGAGTGGCAAAACAGCAGGCGGTATCCGCTCCCGATCGTACCGTATCTTCCATCAAGCGGGACATGGGTACTGACCGCAAGGTGACGATCGACGGTAAGGCATACACCCCGCAGGAGATCTCCGCCATGATCCTGACCAAGCTCAAACAGGATGCGGAAGCATATTTGGGTGATAAAGTGACCGAGGCAGTCATCACTGTACCGGCATACTTCACCGATGCCCAACGGCAGGCGACTAAAGATGCCGGTAAGATCGCCGGCATGGAAGTCAAGCGGATCATCAACGAACCGACAGCAGCGGCGCTGGCGTACGGCATTGATAAAGAAACAGATCAGAAGATCATGGTCTATGACCTGGGCGGCGGCACTTTTGATGTATCTATCATTGAGATGGGCGACGGCGTGCAGGAGGTCCTTGCCACTGCCGGTAACAACCGGTTGGGCGGTGACGACTTTGACCAAAAGATCGTAGACTGGATGGTCAGCAGTTTCAAGGCAGAGAACGGCATTGATCTGAGCGGCGACAAGATGGCTGTCCAGCGTCTTCGTGAAGCGGCGGAAAAAGCCAAGATCGAGCTGTCCGGCTCTACCAGCAGTAACATCAATCTGCCCTTCATCACAGCAGATGCCACCGGTCCCAAGCATCTCGATATGAATCTGACACGAGCTAAATTCAATGAATTGACCGCTTCTTTGGTAGATGCGACCATGGGTCCGGTCCGTCAGGCACTGAGTGATTCCGGCTTGTCCGCTTCGCAGATCGACAAGGTGTTGCTGGTAGGTGGCTCTACCCGTATCCCGGCGGTGCAGGAAGCCGTTCAGAAACAGTTGGGTAAGGAGCCGTTCAAGGGCATCAACCCGGATGAGTGCGTTGCCATGGGTGCCGCTCTGCAGGGCGGTGTGCTCGGCGGCGAGGTCAAAGGACTGCTATTGCTGGATGTCACGCCCCTGTCTTTGGGCGTGGGGACTATGGGCGGTGTCATGTCCAAGGTCATTGATCGAAACACCCCCATCCCCACCAAGAAGAGTCAGATCTCCTCTACCACCGCCGACAATCAGCCGTCGGTGGAGGTCCATGTGCTGCAGGGCGAACGGGAATTTGCACGGGATAACAAGACATTGGGTATGTTCCACCTGGACGGGATCGCTCCCGCCCGCCGTGGTGTGCCGCAGATCGTGGTCACCTTTGATATTGATGCCAACGGTATCGTAAATGTGTCCGCCAAGGATCTGGGCACCGGCAGAGAACAGCACATCACCATCACTTCCAGCACCAACATGTCCAAGGAGGATGTTGAGAAGGCAGTGCAGGAGGCTGAGCAGTACGCCAGCGAGGACAAGGCACGCCGGGAGGCGGTCGACACCCGCAATAACGCCGATCAACTGGTCTATCAGTGCGAAAAGACGATCGAAGAATTAGGTGACAAGATTGATGCCGCCGACAAGACTGATTTGCAAACCAAGTTGGATGCGCTCAAAGAAGCCCTCAAGGGAGAAGATATTGAAGCGATCAAGGCAAAGCAGGAAGAACTGACGAAGGCATTCTATGCCGTCAGTGAAAAGGTCTATCAGGCCAATGCGCCGCAGGACGGCGGTGCACAGCCCGGCCCGGCTCCTGACGGCGGCGCTGCCGCTCCGGACGGAGATGGCTATTACGACGGCAATGTGCAGTGATCGGATCGGCAAGACATTTTTTTGACAGTCTGTGACCTCACCGCTCTGTTTGTTCGGGGCGGTGAGGTACTATGATTCTTCTCATTCGGAAGGAGTCCCCTTTATGGCGGATAAACGAGATTATTATGAGGTGCTTGGTCTGCAAAAAGGCGCCTCGGATGACGAAATTAAAAAGGCCTATCGGCAGATGGCGAAGAAATATCACCCGGATCTGAATCCGGGTGATAAGGAGGCGGAAGCCCGCTTCAAAGAAGTGGGAGAAGCCTACGAAATCCTGTCCGATCCGCAAAAGAAAGCACGCTACGATCAGTACG
>JAZLKY010000340.1:0-5794 GCA_045597885.1 Acutalibacteraceae bacterium
TCCCCTGCAGAGAGGTGGTCAGATGCTCCGGCGTAGTCGGCGTTTCTTCCGCCCCGACGCTCACGCCCGACCATACCATGCAGGAGAGCAGCATGGATACCGACAGGAGCAGGGATAATACCTTCCTCATTTGTTTTTTCATATAGTAACCTCCGTTTTCCTTAAACTGTCAAAAGGTACACCTTTTGGCAGATGTGACAGAAATTGGCAGAGACCGAAATGGAAAAAATATTATGAAAAAAGTTCATTGAAATATGGCAAATAGACTACATTTAAACGAAAATAATAATTATTTTTTTCGTTTTTGCAAAAAACGCTTGCAAAAAGAATATATACATGCTAAAATAATACAGAATAAATAACTGTCGAAAGGTGTACCTTTTGACAGTTCGAAAATGGAGGTAGAACAAATGAAGAAAAAGTGCAGAAAGGTTTTGTCGCTTCTGCTGTCGGTATCCATGCTGCTCTCCTGCATGGTATGGACGGGCGCGAGCGTGGATGCGGCAACTGATCCGATTGCGTTTCACTACACTTTCAGCCAATCGGACACGACCACGCTGAACTATTTCAACGGGGATTCCAACAACCGTAACTCGGCTTTCTACGATGGAGAAACCTACAACGGAAACTACAGATCGGTGAAGTGTACATATGATACATCGACTATTCCGTCCGTTTTTTCATTGCCGAACAACAGTGGTAGTAGTCATAACGGCCGAAATAATGGACAGACCGTCTACTTGATGCCGGGAAGGTCATACCGTGTTACCGTCACCTACAAGGTGAACAGCTACACCTGTTCCTTTCCATCCAAGTTATATTTTGCCATCGGTATGGGCAATTTACATAATTTGAAATGGTCTGTTTTTACCGATTCCTCTAACAAGATGCTGTTGGCAACGATCGACGGCACGACCGACGGCTGGGTGACGGTCAGTCAGTTCGTTACCCCCAGTACCAGCAACGGCGCATATACGGCAATCGTTCCTGAAAATCTGCCCAGCAGCGACGGCGCTTCGTTTGGTTCGGGGAATATGGAGGTGCTGATCGGCGAGGTGCATTATGTCCCGGTCACCCTTGTTCAGATCACGAAGAACAACAACGGCGCAACGGATACATTCACTGCGGCGGTCGGCGATCCTCTGGATCTTGGCATCCCCACCCGTGACGGCTACGATTTCGCCGGCTGGTATACCGATACCAACTACACCACGCTCGCTCCCGATACCGTCCCGTCTGCCAATGCGACCTATTATGCCAAATGGGATGTACATGAGACTAAATATGATGCCGTATTTATCGCCAACGGTGAAACCGTCGCTACACTGAACGGCAAGGCGGATGACCCGATCGAGGCACCTGTCCCGTACCTCAACGGATACAATTTTGAATATTGGTGTTCGGACGCCGGGTTGACGACGCCCGTCAATCCGACTGCCATCGTGGTGGGCGGTGCGACCTATTACGCCAAATTGACCCCGTGGGATCTTACCCCGCTTGTGATGCGTCATGCTTTCAACAATGCGGATTATGTCAGTTACACGGGAGCGATCGACGGCAACTATAATACCGGAAAAAACAACAGTTACCAGACGACTGTTGCGGACGGTGGGATGCAGATCTCCCGTTCAGCCAACGATCCCGTCACTGCCGTCACTTTCCCGGACGGATCTGCCGCAGCGTACCCGATAGCGGCATTCCGTCTGATGGCGGATGCACTCGGTGACTATAATGCCGAGTATTTGGATACTGATACCAAACCCAAGATGGGCGGTGGTAATGTATACTATGCTGTTGTCAAGTACAAGGCAGTCAATCTTCCTGCTGACACATCTATGCGTGTGTGGATCGGTAGTCAGGCATGGAGATCTGATACCGACTTTTCCAACGCAGCCGGAAATGGCGGATGCTATTCCAATGTGATCACCCTCCCGCGGGGGATGGTGAATGACGAGTGGCAATACGCCCGGTTTTATGTCCCGTGTACAGGCAAAAACGGACTTCACCTCATCGTCACCTCTCCATCAAGCAGTGTTAAAGGGACAAAAATCATCATTGATGAAATGAATGTCTATGCCGTCATCTCCGACAGCGCGGTCACCAAGGTTACCCTCAATGATCAGTTGGGTATCGTCAATGACACCTATTATCCTGCCGGGAAGACATATACATTCCCGGAGACATACCGTGCCGGCTATGTGTATGACGGATGGTACTGTGAGCCGGAATGTACGACTCCCGCCCCGGCACTGATCCCGCAGACTGCGGTCACCTATTATGCGAACATGATCAAAGAGCATACTGTTTCCTTCAAGAAGAACGGTCATGTCTTCGCATCCTTCACCGGTATTCCCGGCACGGAGTATACTCTCCCGGATGAATTGCCGCAGTCGGAATTCGGTCATATTGCTCAGTGGCAAGCCGAAGGCGGCGATGTTGCCAACGGTGTGATCGGCAATGCAGACCTCACCTATACCCCCGTACAGGCGCAGATCGTCGAGAGCTTCGAAGGGTACGATGTGTTCAGCAAAAATGAACTTGTTGATCCCAATAATGACAAATCTCCAACAATCGGATCAACAAAGGTTTTCAGTAACGGTTCTGCCCGCTATATCACCGATGAATATACTTATAACGGTGAACGGGCAGTGAAGATGGACTTGGCGGTTGCGGCATCCGATAATGGAAGCTATGCCCGTTTTGCACCGCAGTATCCTGTGCTGTTGCAATCCGGCGAAAGCAGGAACGCCGGTCATGCCATCAAGACGGATGCCGATCATATCTTCCGTGTCAAGGTATGGGTGATGTCACCCGAAAGCATGAGCTTCACCCTCAAGGTTGGTACGGATTCCAGTTTGACATCGATGTGGGGCGGCGGATCTACAACAAAGGTCAATGGGACAAAAACAGTTTCGCTCGTTGCCGGGGAGTGGCAGCAGATCACGGTGGATGCATCCGGGTTCAACGGCGACTATCTCACCGTCGGCGGCGGATCTACTTTTGCTGACGAAAGCAAGTTTGTTTACCTTGACGATCTGACGGTCGAGAAGATCGAGATCTATACACCCAATGCCTTGATCGGAGACTTTGAGAAGGCAACGGTAGGGGAGGATCGCAATCTGAGTTCCGACACCGTCTACACGAATGCAGTCATCACTGACGAGATGAACCATACCTTCGGCGGCGGCACCTCGATGAAGATCTGGGGTACCGACGGCTCCGGTAACACCCGTGCACAGGTGCTGATGACCGATAGTGAAAACAAGCCGATCGTGATCAAGACCGGCAGGACCTATGATGTTTCTTTCTGGATCTATGCACCGAAGTACTATAACTTTGCCAATGGATACACCAACCCCAACAACATCCACCGTTGCTGGCTGGCGGTCGCCGATGAGTCGACACCGTTCAGCGCTTCATATACCAAAGATTCGCATAAGTTTTATGAGCAAAATACCGCTAATGCTGTGATGGATGGCTGGTTCAATATCTCCACCTCCTTCACGGCGACGCAGGACGGATTCCTGCGTGTCGGCATGTCCGAGTCCTCCGGCGGCGTTAATTCCGGATATATGTTCTACATGGATGATGTCGAGGTGACCGAGAGATCGGCAATGTCCAATTGCTACAGTTATGAAGACCTGGCTGTTAATACCGATGTGGATCTGCGGCATGGATCTACGCATACGGCAAAGGTTTCCTCCGCCACTTCCCGTTCCGGTGAGAAAGCCTTGATTGTGACCAATGTCGCTCAAGGGAGCGGCAACGACCGTGCGCAGGTCCTGCTTAAGAATCCCGATGGCACAGACTATACGATCACGGAAAATCATGATTATCTGATCTCCTTCTGGGCGAAGGCGGGAACGCAGACAGGCTTCCGCTTCTGGGTGGCGGCACAGCAGACAGAAGGAGAAGGATTCAGTGTATCTGGCGGTACGACGGCAGCGTCGAACAGTAAACAGGCATATACTCTTTTTAAGACCGGCACAACATCCGATGCTGACTATATTGGAAATGATGTTACGGTCAGCAAGACAGAGTGGCAGCAGTTCACAGCTTTCGTAACCGCCCAAAATGATGCTGCTGACCTTGGAACGCACAAGGTCTTGATCGGTATCATGAATGCTGCCGGTGTAAATGGCACAATGTATTTTGACGATTTTTCTATCGTTGATCTGACAGAGGATGCGGCGGTTGCGGCGGATGATGTCAGCGAATTTGATATGCTGATCCAGGACTATGAGAGCTTCGAGGCAGATGTTGACAGCTGCGGACTGAACGATGTGTCCGGCAAACCGTTGGCGAGAACGGTCACCACGATCAAGGATCGCAAGGGTGAAGACACCCAGGCACTGAAGGTGTGTTCCTACGGTGTCGGAAGTGCGGCATACTCTGCGGCTGTTGTCAATATCGGCGGCAAGAATATCCGTATCTCATCCGGCGACCAGTATACGGTCACAGCATGGGTATATTCTCCCAAGGCAGGCAATTACCATGTGCGCCTTGGCTCGGCTATCATCAACGGCATGGCGGGCGCTGTGTCTGATGAGTCAGAGGTGAAGTATCAGGAATCCTCTGATACGAAGCTTGTATTCAAAGAGCCGGGTTGGCAGCGTGTATCCATCACCACCGTCTTTAGCGGACCGACAAAACAGGGTTCTTCGTTCTATATGACCTTAGGCGGCGGCTATGAGGGAACCGGACTGGAGGTCGTCTACTTCGACGATATCACCGTCGCTGTTTCCAGCGATGCAGTGGAGATGTCCGGCGCCGGATTGTTCGTGTCTACAGCATCGACCGGCTATGTCATGTCCAACGGATCACCGACAGATTATTATGTTACGTCATACGGTTCTCCCATCCTGTATAAGAATGGCAAGGGAGAAAAAGAATATATCTCTTTACGTGTGTTCTCCGAATATCAATCTATCAACACCGGTCAGCGTGAAAAAATCATCATCAGCGAGGAGACATATGATATCCAAGAACGCGGTATCCTGCTTGGATATGCGGATGATGCTACTCATCGTCTGCAGAAGGATGATTCTTCTACCGTTCTGTCCAATGCTAAGACACAAGTGAAAGACGATGCCTATAAAGATCTGCATTATGTGTGGGATGTCAAGAAGAACGATTCCGGTTCGACCGCTACCGTGACCACCAGCATGCTGATCAACGGTGTCTCTGAGAAAACATCCAAAAAAGATCTGGTCGTCCGTTCTTATGTTGTTGTGGATATGGGCGATGGGACAAAGAAAACATTCTACAGCGTAGTCCAGTACTTCTCGGTCGAACAGATCGCCCTGTCCAGTGGATACGAAATTCCGTGGTATGGTGGCAAAAATATCAGTGGCGGGAAGATAATCGGCTGATTCATAATGCATAATTATGCCCGCAGCCGAGTCAGAACGGGTTCATAACAAAAGCACACGCCTTGAAAGATCATACGGTCTTTCAAGGCGTTGTTTTGTAGGGGACAATGCCACATCGTCCCACCGGGCGTACCGCAAATGTGTGGCGACAAAAAGCCTCCCTTGTCGGGGAGGTGGCGCCCGGATCGAAATCAAAAATGACATCGCATATTTGATTCCGGGTGACGGAAGGGGTTTATTGAATATTAAATCCAAAAAAGAAACGAACCCCCTCCGTCATCATCGCCATGGCGATGATGACAGCTCCCCGAAAGGGGAGCCTGTCTCACGCCGACGAGCCAACCGCAAAACAAATTGAAACCATCCGTAGGGCGGGGGCTTGTCTCCCGCCGCAGAGCATCCCGCAAATTATGAAAAACACC
>JAZLKY010000341.1:0-3026 GCA_045597885.1 Acutalibacteraceae bacterium
ATAAACTGAAGAAAACGACCCGAAGCACCGGCGGGATTGCCGACAAACAGTACATTCCCGCCCGAAAGGCAATAGTTGAGTATCGCCTCTTCGTAATCGCTTCCCGACACGGGAATACAGGAAACCACCACACTGTTGCGGTACAGTGATTTGTCTGTGCGGCAAAAGTTGGCTGTAGATACAACGGTGGACAGAGGGAATCCAAGGTTGATCGCATGGCAGATCAGCCAATCTCCCATAAACATTTCCCGGATAGCCTGCTCATCGGTATGTTCTCCGTATTCATCAAACGGATAGATCCATATCACCGGTGACGGTGCATCCGGCATCTGCTTAACCGCCCGAAGGATATGCGGCAGGGGCTCGTACACACAGGAATCCGGCATCTCACCGAAGGAATTGTCTACTGTCAGAATATTAAAATTGGTAGGAGGCTGAACTGTTCCGTCTTCGTCAATACGGGCTATTGCCATCGGCAGATAGATATCGTGCGGCTGACGGTTATAGCGGTCATACCAAGGGGAATTGATGTACCACGGATCGTGAAGGTAAAAGCGGAACAGATACCGGTCATCCGGCAGTTGTGCAATACGGGACATATGTCCCATCAGTTCCAGCCCGAAATTGCCGTCAAGCGCCGCCCAAGGGGAATTGGCAGGCGGCAGTATCCCGAATCCTCCCTCATATATGTCCTTGAGCGGAATGCCGTCAGTAGCAAAATCAATACCCATAGAGAAATTGGTTCCCCGTGTTTCCACCGGGAAGTCCGGACAACCCGCCCTAAAATCATGCCAGAAGTCAAGCGCCAGTTTTTTGACCGGCTCAGCATTTTCCGGCAAAAACTGCCGACCGTCAAACACAGCACCGGTCGTAGACCATACATCCCGTCCGAATCCCAATCCATTGGAAAACCAAATATAGTCGAATCCCATATCCGTCAAAAAGCACTGTGCCTGTTTCCCAAAGAACACGCCAAACGGCATCCCGTCGGGTATCCCCTGCGGAAAAGCGGCATATGAAACCGTATCACCGACAAAGGTCGCATAGGAGCAGATCATAGACGCCTCTCCCATATCATTTCCCAAACAGATCTCCCGATGGCGGCGATATTTAAAATCGGAGCAGGCAAATTCCGGGCCGGGATCAAAGGTTTCACCGACCCGCACGGCTTTGCCGGGAAAGCGGCTCTGCCCCACCTCTTTGACGATCGAAACGATCCGTCTGAGTATCCTGTAGGTCATGACAGGCGGATGCTCGATATATTTGCGGGGATTCCCCTGGATGGAGATACCGTCCGGGTCGACATTCCTGACCCACGAAGGACGATTGGCGCACCCCACCCAGTACGCCCATTCAAATGCCTCGTCAAGATCTCCCTTATAATCGAGCAATTCGGTCCCGTCGGAAACCCATAACAGCACGGAGATCTCCGCAGCATCCTTTAGCAAAGGACGCCATTGATCAAACAGCTTATCGCACACCTGGCGGATATACACTTCGTCGGTTTGTCTGAAAGGCTTCGCACTCATTTCCAGTGTAACAGATCGGAACATTCCTCTTCCTCCTTTTTCCCATATGTGATCCGGCTTCCCACCGACTCACCGGCGGGAAATCGGATCTGTGCGGCAAATCGGGGAACCTTGCCATCTTTTCTTATCTCATTGCTTGGAAGACGACACGATCACACTCTCTATACCGAGCACAGAAGCGATCAAGGATATTTCCTCCGCATGATGCCCGACACCCAAGGCAAAATGATGCGTCGGACCTGCCATCACCCAGCGCTTGATAAATGTCGGTGTATCCGGCTGAAATACAGCTCTGGTATTGGTATTGCCGGTCGGCGGGATCGCCCCTTTTTGTGATTCTCCCTCACCGATGACAAATTTAAATTTCCCGTTTTCCGTTTGCGTGATCCCCAGGAGGGTGATCGGTCCTTCCTTAAGCTTAAATTCGACCGAAGCGCCGCTCCCCGGTTTCCCATGGTACTTTTTTAAGCTTCGCAAAACCGGCTTGCCTTCCGCCACCGCCAGATGATGCGGGCCGTCATGTCCAACCAGAATGCAGCCCGCTTCAAAATCAAAGGGATGAAATTCTGCAAAACTTCCGCCGATCCCCAACCGATCCATGAACAGCATAGCGATACAGGTCTTGATATCATCCTCACCGCACATCGGGATCCCCTGTGCATTAAGGATGGAGTTACCGACGATAAAGGCGGCAGGCAGATCCCGATGCAGTGATCCGGGTGTCCCCTCATAATAATACGCCAGCCCCGTCAGGCGGTTCTTCTCAACAAACCGATCCAAAGCCGCCGCCGCTTTGGCGGCATTTAATTTATCTTCCGGTGTCAGCTTGGCAGTAAGCGGATCAGACTTGGGTTCGGGCATATCAAATTCCCGGTCAATCAACGCACATTTTTCCCGGATCTCATCATCTGTTACTTTCCCATATTCTTCGATCACGCTGTCGATCTCCATCAACGGGACATGCAGACCGAAAGCACCCGCCACTGCCGTGGGATCGGCATGCATATCATACATCGCCTCCATGGTGTGTCCCATCAAGCCGATCCTTGCGCCTTTAAGGGCATGGAGAACACAGGCAATCCGACACCACTTGGCGATTTGCGACTGTGCCGCAGCATCCTCGAATAGCTGTCCCAATATCACATCAAAAATCTGCCGTCCCAAGCGGACAGCCACACCGACAAATTCCGGCACAGAGCAAATGTTATCATTCTGTAGTTGTGTAAAGGTATCTGCCCGATCATAATCCAAATGGCTTTTCGGCTGCAGTGCCGCCAAAATCATCGGCACGCCCGCATCCCGTATGATCGGTGCAAACACCGATGAGGTTGCATAGGTCGTCATATTGCAGATCACAAGATCCAGCCCTGCTCCCCGTATCCGTTCCGATACAGCATAAGCTTTTTCCGAACTGTCCACCATACCGAAATCAACGACCTCCACGCCGTTGACAGAGACGGTACGGATAAATTCCGCATGGTAAGACATAATGCTCTC
>JAZLKY010000342.1:0-1905 GCA_045597885.1 Acutalibacteraceae bacterium
GTCCAAAACAAAGTGAGCAGGATCATTTTGCCCTCCTCCTTGCGATCAATGAGCCGACAAGCCCCCACACGGCACAGCCGATGATCACCCACAGCACATTGATCTTCAGCACGGCGGCAGCAACGAATGCCACTGCCATGATCATATACGACAGCCACCCTTTCGGGCATTGCTTGTACATAGACCACAGTGCTTTGACGATCAGTGCCAGTACCCCGGCACGGATCCCGGCGAAAGCGTACTGCACCGCTTTGATCTCCTCAAATGCTTTCAGCACGAACGAAATGACGGCAATGATCAGAAAGGACGGCAACACCGCCCCCAATGTGGCACAGGCGGCACCGAAAAACCCCGCCACCCGGTAGCCGATGAAGGTGGCGGCATTGATGGCGATGGGGCCGGGGGTGGATTCCGCAATGGCGACGATCTCCAAAATGTCGCCGTCGGTCAGCCATTGCTTTTTTTCCACCGTTTCTTTTTGAATGAGCGGGATCATGGCGTATCCGCCGCCGAAGGTGAATGCGCCGATCTTGGCAAAGGTGAGGAACAGATCGAGTTTACGGTTCATTTTTCTCCTTCTTTCCGAACGCCGTTACAGGTCGATTTTTTCAAAGTGTGCGATCGCCCGCTTTTCCGACAGTGTCGTCAGCAGGATGAATGCGACCGCTCCGGCGGCAAGACAGGGAAGCTGTACCGCCGGTGACTCAAATCCGAATGTATTGACCGCCGCCAGACCGGGGATGTGGTGTAAGGTCTCCGCTATCCCGACGGTGAGCAGGGAAACGGTAATGAATAAGATGAACGGTTTGGCAAAATAATGGGCAGTCTTAAAGAATCCGCCGATAAAGACGGCATTGAACAGCCCGAAGATCAGCAGTGAGAATCCCAAAAACATCGGGTTGGCGGTCATCAGGGCATTGTTGCGGTAGGCGGTGACATCACACAGCACCGTCATACGCAGGAGGGTGAACAGGCACATCAGCACGAACCCCGCCCCCTCGATGAAAAGAGCGAAAGCGTATTTGCTTCTGACCACATCCCGCTTTTCGATCGGGAGCAGGGCGGAATACAGGATGTCGTTATTCTCCCGGCAGGTCTGGAATGTCTGAAAAACGCCGAAAGATATGAAAAATGCGCCCATCAGGATGGGATATCCCGGCAACAGTGTCATGGCACTGAAAGTGAGGAACAGATAGGACAGAGGAGAGGCACTCAAGGTCATCTCTTTATAAAGACAGGTCCGCATGGCTATGCTCCTTTTCTGACCGCAGAACGGTTTCTTCCAGTGTTTCGCCTGGCCGTCCAAACTGCTTCCGGAATGCCGGTTGCGGTAAGGCGGCGATCATTCTGCCGCCGGAGATGAACAGGATATCGTCGGCACACCGTTCGAGATCGGCGGTGATATGGGTGGAAAACAGAATGGCAACGCCCTGCTGTTTGAGCAGCAGGAACACATCCAGCAGTTCCTGCCGGGAAAACGGATCCAGTCCGCTTGTCGGCTCGTCCAGTATCAGCAGCTCTGCCCGGTGGGACAGCGCCAACAGAAGATTGTACTTGATCCGCATCCCCTCCGACAACTCGGCGGGCTTTTTGTTCTCATCCAACTGAAACAGTGCGAGATATTTGCGGTATGCATCCGCATCCCAGTTTTCATAAAAGGATGCGGTCACCGCCGCCAGTTCCCGGATCTTTTTGCGGGGATAATAGTTGACCGACCCGGTGGAATAGCCGATGCGGTTTTTGATCTCCCGCTCGTTCCCGTCCATCGGCAGACCGAAACAGGTGATCTCTCCCGCATCGGGGTGTACCAGATGCAGGATGGACTTGATCGTGGTGGTCTTGCCCGCTCCGTTCCGCCCGATGAATCCGGCGATGTGCCCCGCTTCGACCGAGAACGACACATCC